>JAYRXB010000514.1:0-2790 GCA_041917735.1 Cyclobacteriaceae bacterium | reverse complement strand
TAACTTTCGTGCCAAAATGTGAGGAAAGCCTGCCCTGCAACTGGTTGATTTCCCTGCTGGAACCTTGCCGGGATGGCTCCGATCCTTTGGTTTTCGTAGCCGTAAGGCTCCGGGCCAGCTCTTCCACTTGACGTACCGACAGTTCGTCCGAGAGGATTCTCTTGAAAATTACAAGCTGGATGTCGGGATTCTCGATGTTAATGATGGCGCGGGCATGCCCCATCGATAGCCGGTTGTCACGCACCGCAATCTGGATGGCCGGGGGTAGCTTCAGGAGGCGGAGGTAGTTGGTCACCGTGCTCCGGTTCTTGCCCACGCGATCGCCCAGCTGCTCCTGCTTCAGGTTGCATTCGGTCAGCAGGCGCTGGTAACTCAGTGCGATTTCGATGGGATTGAGGTTTTCGCGCTGGATGTTTTCAACCAGTGCCATCTCCAGCATCTGCTGGTCATCGGCTGCGCGGACGTAAGCTGGGATCTTTTTGAGCCCTGCACGGCGTGCGGCCTGGAAACGACGCTCCCCGGAAATGAGTTGATACTGGTTTCGCGACAGACGTCGGACAGTTACCGGTTGGATGATGCCATGTACCTTGATGGACTCTACAAGTTCCTGGAGTGCCTCGGGTGCGAAATCTTTGCGGGGTTGGTACGGGTTAACTTCAATTTCGCTCACCGGAATTTCGCTCATGCCTCCGCCGCCCTGGGCAGGGGCTTCTTCCAGTCGCCCCGTCTCGGGGGTGTCGCTGAGGAGGGCACTCAGACCCCGGCCAAGTCCTTTTTTCTTGATGGTCATTTGCTCAGGCCGTTTTTGTCAAGGATCTCATGGGCGAGATTGAGGTAGGCAATGGCGCCCTTGCTTTCGGCATCATGAACGATCACCGGTAATCCAAAACTGGGTGATTCGCTGAGTTTAACATTGCGGGGAATGATGGTCTTGAAGGAAATGTTTTTGAAATGCATGCGCACTTCTTCGACCACCTGATTGCCAAGCGAGGTGCGTGAATCGTAGAGTGTCAGGAGGATGCCTTCGATTTCCAACTGTGGATTGAGGCGCGTCTGAATGATCTTGATGGTATTGAGAAGTTTACCCAGCCCCTCCAGGGCGAAGTACTCGCACTGCACCGGAATGATCAGGGCGTCGGCGGCTGTGAGTGAATTGATGGTTATCAGGCCGAGTGACGGGGAGCAATCAATGATGATAAAGTCGTACTCGTCTTTGATGCGGGCCAGGGCATTGCGCATCCGTTCCTCCCGGTGATCGATGTTGACCATCTCCACTTCGGCGCCTACCAGGTCAATGTGGGAGGGAAGAACGCTGAGGTACTTCAGTTCATTGGGTACGATGGCGTCATGGATGTTGACGTTATCGACCATGCACTCATAGATACTGAGCTTAACGCCCTTGGGATCAATACCAAGGCCGGACGTGGAATTTGCCTGCGGATCAGCATCCAGGAGCAGTGTCTTTTGTTCCAACACGGCCAGGCTCGCCGCCAGGTTGATGGCCGTAGTGGTTTTTCCCACCCCGCCTTTTTGATTCGCTATCGCAATAATCTTTCCCAATCAGTGCATCACTTAAACTTCGGACACCAAATATATCAATTCACAATGTCCCTACTTCAAATTCTATCCTTTTCAAACTGAAAGCTTACTTCTTCTTCCGTTTGGCTTCATCGCTCTGTCGTCTTGCTTCCTCGCTCGCCTTCATGGCTTCTTCCAGCTTGGCCATGAACTTTGACTTAGTCCCTGTGCCGGATGCCATTTTCTTCTTGTGATCTTCCATGACGGCCATGATCTTGTCTTCATCTACAAAGCGCTTGATAATCGCTTGCTGGGAGAAGGTGACAAGGTTGGAAACGAAGTAGTAGAAGCTCAATCCTGCTGAAAATGAGTTCAATACAAACATGAAGACCACCGGCATGATGTAGGAGAGTGACTTCATCGGACCAGTGACAGAGGACAATTGGTTGTTTTGCCACTGGTAAACCAGCGTGGAAGCGGTCATCAGCAACACGAACAAGCTCACATGGCTTCCATAGAACGGTATGGCAAAGGGCAACTTGGCGATGGAGTCGTAGGTACTGAGGTCTTCTGCCCACAGGAACGGCTGCTGCCGCAACTCGACCGAGACAGGGAAGAAGTAGAACATGGCAAACAGGATCGGCATCTGCAGCAGCAACGGAATGCACCCGCTGAACGGGTTTACTCCGGCCTGCTGGTAGAGTTTCATCTGGTCCTGTTGCGTCTGCGTCATGTTGTCCCCGTTCTTCTCCTTGATCAGGTCCAATTCCGGCTTCAGCAGGCGCATTTTCGCCATGCCCAGGTACGAGCTGTAGGACAGCGGCGTCAGTAGCAATTTGATGATAATCACCAGGATAACGATGATGATCCCGTAATTGCTGAAGTAGTTCTCGAGGAAGTGAAAAATGGGAATAATGAGGTATTTGTTCACCCAGGAGACCGGAGGCCAGCCGATATAGAGGTTCTCTTCAAAACCTTCCGTGACATCCGAAATGACCTTGTGGTCGTTGGGTCCGAAGAAATACACAAAGCTGGCGTTGTTATCGGTCACATCCGCTTTGGGAATTCGAAGGATAACATTTGCCGACTTCACTACCGAGGTATCAGCGGCATTGATACGCGTGCTGATCTCACCATTCGAAAACGCTTTGTTGGCTATGATCGCGTTGACAAAAAACTTCTGTCGAATGCCCACCCACTTGATGGGCTCCGCGATGGCTTCTGCTTCCGGGTCGGGTGAAGTGTCACTCAAGCCATCAAAGTCTCCAGCGG
>JAYRXB010000513.1:0-9117 GCA_041917735.1 Cyclobacteriaceae bacterium | reverse complement strand
TCCTTCTTCCACCACATGGAACAGGATGAGGTCGGCTCCCGATTTTTTGGCAATCTCAAAACCAAGGTCGGTGGCTATGCTGGCCTCTTTAGAGAAATCGGTAGGGACAAGTATCTTTTTCATAGAAGGGTTGGTTTCAAATCATTTGCTACTAGGTAAATGTAGGTAATTCAGGCAAAAAGACCCAAACGACACACCGCCGTTCGGCGTCAGGCCAGTATCTTGCCGCCGCCAATGACTTCGCTGGACAGCCTAAAGCACACCCTTGATCTCCTCCGTATGGAGCGCCAGGCCGACCTGGAGTACTACCGCCAGAAGGTGCTGCTCCGGTCGCTACACCAGCGGGTACAGGAGGGGACAACCTGGTACCCGGTACGGCTGCGGAGCGACTACATCGGTACCGGCGAGCGCCTGGTCATCGAAGTCGAGCGCACCAATCACCTCGAACAACCCCATGCCTTCCAGGCCGGCAAATCCGTCAGCGTATTCAGCAATGCCTCGGGCAAGCCCGAGAAGGAACATACCAACGGGGTCATCAACTACGTCCGCGACAATACCATGGTCATCACCCTCACCGGTGAGGAACTGCCCGACTGGATTGACGACGGGCAGCTGGGCGTCGATGTGATGTTTGATGAAATGACCTACCGGGAGATGGAGTTTGCCGTGCGGGAAGTACTGAAAGCGGATGACACGCGGACGGCCGCCTTCCGGGAAATTCTCCTGGGCGATAAGCCACCGGGCCAACCGCTCCCCCGTGCTGGTGACATCGCATCACCGCTCCTGAATTCAAGTCAGCACGAAGCACTCGACATGGTTCTTCGATGCCAGGATGTAGCATTCATCCATGGCCCACCGGGAACCGGAAAAACGACAACGCTGGTTGCCGCCATTGCCGAGACCGTCAAGTCAGAAGGACAGGTATTGGTGACCGCCCCCAGCAACGCGGCCGTTGACCTGCTCGCGGAAAAACTCAGCGACCAGGGGTTGGCCGTGGTCCGCATCGGGCACCCGGCACGGGTGACGGAACAGGCCTTAAGCAAGACACTTGACGCGCGGATCGCCGAGCATGTGCACTACCCGGAACTGCGGTCTCTCCGGAAACGGATGGAGCAACTCAAGTCGATGGCCCTGAAGTACAAGCGCAACTTCGGTTATGCAGAAAAGGAACAGCGTCGCCTGTTGTTCCAGGAGTCCAAGGCGCTCAAGGCGGATGCGGACCTTCTCGAATTCCACATCGTCAATGATGTACTCCAAAAAGCAGAAGTCATCTGTTGTACGCTGGTGGGTTGCTCCCATCCTGTCCTGCGCGGAAGGAAATACCGATCCGCCTTCATTGATGAGGCGGGGCAGGCCCTGGAACCTGCCTGCTGGATACCGCTCTTGCGCTGCCAACGGGTTGTCTTTGCCGGAGACCATCAGCAACTACCACCCACCATCAAATCCAATGAGGCTGCACGCTCCGGCCTTGCCGTTACCCTCTTTGAAAAGGGAATCAGCAAACACCCGGGCCAATCCCGTATGCTGCAGGTTCAGTATCGGATGCATGAGGCCATCATGCGATTTTCATCCGATCATTTTTATGCCGGCAAGCTGGTTGCCCACGAATCCGTCAAGTCGTCGTTGTTGCGTCAGCATCACACCCCGGTTGAATTCATCGATACGGCAGGCTGCGGATACAATGAGTCGCAGGATCCGGAAACACTGAGCCGTTTCAATGAGCAGGAAGCCCACCTCCTGATCCGCCTGGTCGAGCGACTCATCGATGACGTCGGCGCGGAAACCTGGCTCGCGGACGGAATCACCATGGGCATCATCACCCCCTACCGGGCCCAGGTGGACCTGCTTCACAAACTGGCCGAACACTCCGCGCACCTGGAGCCGTTGCACAAACTCGTTACCATCAATACCGTGGATGCGTTCCAGGGACAGGAACGCGACGTGATTATCATCAGCTTCGTTCGGAGCAACGATAAAGCCGAAGTAGGGTTCCTGGGCGACATTCGCCGCACCAACGTGGCGATGACCCGTGCAAAAAAGAAATTGATCATGATCGGCGACAGCGCCACGCTCGGAGGGCATCCCTTCTATCTTGATCTCCTGAACTATGTCCAACAGGGAGAATTCTACCGTAGTGCTTTTGGTGAATAACACGAATAACCTGACCAACGGATGACCAAAGCATCGGAAATCCTGAAATTCCTCGGCAGCCTGGATACCCCAAAGGCACCTCGCGGAATCGCTGTGATGAATCCGTACCAGGAAAAGGAGACCATGAAGGCCGTACGGCATTTCTATGAAAAGTATTACAGCGACGCCAAACCAAGAACACTGCTCCTGGGCATAAACCCGGGGCGCTTTGGTGCAGGCCTTACCGGTATCGCCTTCACAGACCCCGTAAGGCTGGAGACGGTTTGCGGGATCCCAAACTCACTCAACAAGAAGCCCGAACTCTCTGCCGAATTTATCTACTGCATGCTGGAAGCATTTGGAGGACCTGAAATGTTCTACCACCGGTACCTGATTTCCGCCGTGAGCCCACTTGGCTTTACCCGGGATGGAAAAAACATCAACTATTACGACGACAAGAAACTGGAGTCAGCCATCCGACCCTTTGCTACGAAGTGTATTGGCAAGCTCGCTGCACTAACCGGGAGCCGGGAGGTCTGTTACTCAATCGGCGAAGGCAAAAACCACCGGTTCCTGAGCCGGCTCAACGAAGAACACCGGTGGTTCGAACGCATTGTGCCCCTTCCCCATCCCCGGTTCATCATGCAATACCGGCGGAAGCAAGTGGAAGGCTACATCCGGCAGTACCTCGATCACTTGTCCTGATCGGGCTTCCGCCTGACACCACGCACCGGCTTTGCCGTCCACGGGTCCTCCGGCCATGCGTGCTTGGGATAGCGGCGGCGCAACTCCTTACGAACTTCCTCGTAAGTATTTTGCCAGAAGCTGCGCAGATCTTGCGTTACCTGTACCGGCTTGTAGCCAGGCGACAACAAATGAAGCACCACCTTGACGCTGCCTTCGTTTACGGCTGGAGTATCCAGCAAGCCAAACATCTCCTGGAGCCGCACCTCAAGGACTGGAGGTGTTCCTTCGATGGAATATCCCAGTCGAATCATCGACCCGGTGGGCACTTCGATGCGGGAAGGCGCCAGCACATCCAGTCGTGACTGGAGTTCCCACGGAACCAGTGCCCGAAGTGCGGCAGTTTTATCCAGCTTTTTCAAGTCGCTTTCTCTTCTTACACCGGCGAGAAAGGGCGCGAGCCAGGTTGTTGCATGACTGGTAAGCCATGACGTGCTTACATCGGGCCACGGCTCCCCGGGGCGCCAACGTCGTAAACTGAGCAAACGGGCTTGCAGTTCCACTTCCGCTTCGCCCCAATCCAACAGCGAAAGACCCTTCTCATTCACCAACTCACACAGGATCGGTATCGCCTGTTCATCGGTAATCGATGAATTGGGTTTGGAAGAAAGTAACAAGCTACCTACACGCGTCTCCTGTGCGCCGGTGATGCGACCAGCGTCATGATCCCAGCCAATCACCTCGTGATCAGCAGCCATCTCAGCCAAATCCGCTTCAGCTACCGGGGCAGCCAGGAATATCTTTCCCTCGCCTTTTCCAGAATCCAGCTGCGCGCAGCATAGCCAGGACTGGTGCACGAGGGGGTCATGCGGCGGCAACTTCACCACGAGGCCATTGGTGAGTGTGTAGTACTCGCTCTGCCGTCCCTTCTGTCGCGCGATGCGCTCGGGGTAGGCTGCAACCAACAGGCGTCCGATGACTGCATCGGAAGGCATGGTGTTATCATCCTTAACCTGGAGAAACCTGCGCCAGTTGGCTGCCAGTCGTTCCATCCGTTCGAGGGCGGATCGATCAGCAGCCACCCTTTCCCCCGACCGCCATCGGCGCAGCGCTTCGATCCGCAAGGTCAGGTCTGCTCCGGCCTCTTTTCCCAACGGGTCCTTTTCTTCGAGCGCCGCAGCCACGTCGCACGCCAGCGCACGCTCCGATGTGCCATGACTGGCCAGACTGAGCAAATGCGCGATGCGGGGGTGTGTGGGGAACCGAACCATCTCCCTGCCACGCGGGGTAATTCCATTGTCATCGATTGCTTCCAACTGCCGCAACAAATCCATCGCCTGGGCGACAGCGCCAGCCGGTGGTGGTGTCATCCACGTGAGTTCGCGCGGATCGGCCGTTCCCCATTGCCGCAACTCGAGAACCAGGGGAGCCAGGTCTGCCTCCAGAATTTCCGGCTTGCGTTGTGGCTGCAGGGTCCGCTGGGTGGCTTCCGTCCAAAGGCGGTAACAAATACCCGGGCCGAGGCGACCGGCGCGGCCTGCACGCTGGTCGGCCGCATCGCGGGTGACACGAATGGTATCGAGGCGGGTAAGTCCGCTGCGTGGATCAAAGCGGGGTACGCGCGACAGTCCACCGTCGATCACCATCTTAATCCCTTCGATGGTCAATGAGGTCTCCGCAATGGAAGTGGCTAGCACCACTTTACGCATGCCATCTTTTCGCGGGAGAATGGCCTCCTGCTGTTCGCGAAATGGCAAATCACCGTATAGCGGCACCACAACGGCTGGCACGGGATCCTCCTCCAGCAATTGCGCTGTGTGCCGGATTTCTCCTGCGCCCGGCAGAAATACAAGCACATCACCCGCTTCATCGCGCAGGGCCCTCCGAATCGCAACTGAGGCACGGAGTGCTATCGGTTTATCGCTTTCGTGGTCAGCGTAACGAATCTCTACCGGAAACTGCCGGCCATGGGAAGTGACAACGGGTGCACCACCGAGGATAGCCGACAGCGCAGCGGCATCCAAAGTCGCGGACATGATGAGGAGACGCAAATCATCGCGAAGGATGGCCCGAACCTGCAAGGCAAGTGTCAGGGCCAGGTCTGCCTGGAGGCTGCGTTCGTGAAACTCATCGAAGATGATCAATCCTACCTCTTCGAGGTCGCTGTCAGTCTGGATGCGTCGGGTGAGGATCCCTTCAGTAACGACTTCAATCTTTGTGGTATTTCCAACTTTAGCATCGAATCGTACGCGATAGCCGACAGTGTCGCCGGTCTTTTCACCCCGCAGCTGTGCCATACGCTCGGCCACGGCCTTCGTGGCAAGTCGGCGTGGCTCCAACATGATGATCTTCTTATTTCCCAGCCACGGTTCATCCAACAACTCCAGCGGCACGATCGTAGACTTTCCAGCTCCTGGCGGAGCCTGGAGGATTACGACACGATAGCCGGCTAATTTTTCGCGTAACTGAGGAAGTACGTCCCTTACGGGCAGGTCTGCGGACATGGCCGCAAAAATACGGCAATTGGGTTAGCCCATCAGCATCTCCACGCGCTTCATCGTCTCCTGGGGAGTCTGCTTGTTCTTGATGTTCATGTGGATGACGTTGATAATTTCATCGACACGGTTCTTGGGGTAGCCGAATTTGATGGCAAAGAGGTTGGAGAGCTTGCGTTCCTCGTCGTGCACCGAGGTATCGATAGCCATCATGTGCACCAGGTCATACAACTGGTGGAATTTTTCGGTTTTGTCCGCTGGTACTTCAAAATGTACGGCGCCGGGGTTGTTCTGAATTTCCTTCAACTGAGACTCCGAAATGTTGTTCCGTTTCGCAATCGACTTCAGTAGGCCATATTCCACATCGGCGAAATTACCGTCAGCCGCGGCCATTTCGATCAGGTTCTTCATGTGGCTGCGCGCCGTGCCTTTTCCCTGGCGGAAGAGGCTGAGTACATCGGAGAAATTCATAGGGGTAGGGTTGTTTGCTAGCTTCAATATAGGAAGCCCAATACCGCCTCGCAACTTCGAAGATTATTTTCTGATTAGATTCTGGCCTGGTAGGTATAGAGTTCGAAATACCGGCCCTGCTTGGCAATCAACTCATCGTGCGTGCCTCGCTCGACAATTTGCCCGCCTTCTACAACGAGTATCTGGGTGGCCTGACGTATGGTACTTAACCGGTGTGCGATAACGAACGTTGTGCGCCCCTGCATCAGTCCCTTGAGGCTCTCCTGGATAAACGATTCGCTTTCGGTATCCAGGTTGGAGGTGGCTTCGTCCAGTACGAGGATCCTCGGATCGGCAAGTATGGCCCGGGCGATGGCAATGCGCTGCCGTTGTCCGCCCGATAGCTTAACGCCACGCTCACCAATCACAGTTTCCAGGCCATGCTCAAAACGGGTAGTGAATTCGTCCACGTGCGCAGCATGTACGGCACGCTGAAGTTGCTCCTCGGTGGCATGGGGCCGGGGAAAAAGGATATTCTCGCGTATGGTGCCCTCAAACAGGAAGTCATCCTGCAGCACTACGCCCAACTGGCTGCGGTAACTGTCAAGCGACACGGTGGCAAGGTCGATGCCATCTACTGTAATCTTTCCTCCCTGCGGATTGAGGAAGGAAGCAGCCAGGCCTGCAATCGTGGTTTTTCCGGAGCCCGAAGTACCCACCAGGGCGGTCACCGAACCGGCCGGGGCCAGGAAACTGATGTTTCGCAACACATCTTTGCCTTCTTCGTAGGCGAATGAAACATCTTCAAAAGCGACATTGCCACGGATCGTACCGATCTTTGTCGTACGTACCGTCCCATCGTCTTCCGGTGACATGTTCATCAACTCTTCCGTGCGGTCAAGGCCGGCAAAGGCTTCCGTGAGCTGGCTGCCGATGTTACTCATCTGGATGATGGGCGCAACGAGGAAGCCGAGGAAAACAATGAATGACAAAAGTTCACCGATCGTCATATCACCGTTGATGATCAGGTACCCTCCGATTCCCAGAATTCCCGTTGAGGCGAGGCCAAGCAGGAAGGTTGCCGAGCTGGTAATCAGGCTCGTCGCAGTTAGGCTGGCCTTGATGTTTTGAAAGAGTTTTTCAACCCCGACTTCAAAAGTCTTGATTTCCTGAGGCTCCGCGTTGAAGCCTTTGATGACCCGGATGCCGTTGAGGGTTTCCGTCAGGCGGCCAGTCACATCGGCGGTGATCTTACCCCGTTCGCGGAAAATGGGGCGTATTCTTCCAAATGCCTTAAGAGAGATGAGGCCGAGAATCACGATCGGGCCAAGGGTAAACAGTGTCATCATCGGGCTGATGCGAATCATGAGCACCAGGCAGACTGCCGCCGTAAGGACCCCACCGACCAACTGGACCAGGCCGGTACCCACAATGTTGCGCACCCCCTCTACATCGTTCATGATGCGGCTCACCAACGCCCCCGACTTGTTGTTGTCGAAGAAGCGGATGGGTAGGCGTAGAACCTGCCTGCCGACTTTGGTCCGCAATACGGAAATCAGGTGTTGCGCTTCCACGCTGAGCAGCTGGGTGAGGGAGTACGAAGTAACAGCCTGGATGGCGATGGAGCCGGCTACAGCGAACAGCAGGAGGCGCAGCATTTCCATGTCGCCCTTAGCAATTACATCATCCATTAGGTATTGGGTGGCTCCCGGGAGCACGAGGCCCGAAAGTCTGCTGATGATGATCAGGATAAGGCCCAGCAACAACATGTTGCGGCGTGGCCACACAATGGTCCGGAAGACCTGGCCGATGGTAACTTTAGCTTTGCTCATGGAAAAATGGGGTGGCAATATTACACAGACGGGGACGGATTGGCCAGAAGAATATTGCAGGAAGACCCTGTATATTCAGGAATTCTTCCCGGCGGGACGCCCTTAAACCATCCAGTAGGTAACCAGAAAAAGGGCAAACCGAAAGGCCACGATTGTAACCGCAAACCCCAGGAATAACAATAGTGACTGCAGCGCGGCTTTCGGCCAGCTTACTCCATAGAAGGTCACCTGGGCACGGACGAAGAAATAGAGGATGAACAGCAGGATGACAGGGGAAATAATCTCGTCATAAAAAAGGCGGCTCCAATCCAACCCACCCAGTGCTGCCAGTTTGAGCGCCGCCAATAACAGCGTTGACATCATGAGGGTTGGAAAGAACACAGTGAAGGACATGAACTCAAACGACAGGGTGAGGTGGTCGGCATAGTACTTCCTTCTCTTTCTATTGACCAGGTAGAGCACCCACGAGAACACAAACACGATAACGACGAGCAACAGTTTGGCGTTATCCGAGGATTGCTGGTTGAAGGTTTCGGCATAGGCTTCCATGGAGGTGCCCGTGGAGGCCAGCCGGGCATCGACCCAGGGCTTAATCATGCGGCTGTATGGCTGCATGCTGTACTGCGCGTTGAAACTGGTGTTGAAAGCTTCAAAAATCGGGAATAGAAAGTAGAAGAAATTGGCAACAAAGAAGAGGTTGACCATACGCATGTAGGGCACACGTTTCCCGGCAACGATGTCTGCCGACATTTTGCCCGGATTAGTCATCAGCATCTTGAGGCTAGTCATGAGCTTGCCATCGAGTGACGTCAATGCACTCAGCAAGTCGTTGGCGAGATACTGTACTGAGCGTTCGTGGTTCTCCACCACCTTTTCGCCACACCGGGGACAGAACTTGCCTTGGAACACCGACGTGCAATTCTTGCACGATCGGCTTGCCTGGTAGTCGAAGTGGTCGGGTCGTTTGGTGAGGAGCTGGCCCATTCCCCAAGATCACAAAAAAAGTCAGACGAGGTCTACGTGGTAGACATCGGTCTCATTTCGCCGGATGTTTTGGATATGGAATCCGCCGGGTTCGGGAATTTGTTCCTGCAGGTCGAACATACGGCATGATTTGGGGAGGCCCGAGAAGATCAGCAGGAAGGTATAGGGTTGCCGGTCGGGAATGAGGGTCCACACCGGAGCATACGAGATGTTTTCTGCGTGGATAAGTTCGGCTTTTGTGGTCGAGTCGCGGTCGACGAGAAAGGTCGTTTTCCAAATGCGGATGAGCATGTCTTGCCAGCGGTTGTTGAAGTGGCAATGCACGTAGACGTAGGAGTCGTCCATCAGTTCGGGGTGCAGGGAAGCCAGCACCTCCATATCTACAGCGGGCTTTGCCCTTACCGGTGGCTCGACGGTGGTGACTTTCGACATCGCCAGCAAAGTTAGGAACCACGAGAGAATATGGAATTCGGAATTCAGTACCAGCGAGTCATCACCGTCCAGCCTCATCCGGGCGGAATTATGCTAGCCCCATCGGGGCG
>JAYRXB010000512.1:0-6379 GCA_041917735.1 Cyclobacteriaceae bacterium | reverse complement strand
GGGAGGAATAAGTGGAGGAAGCCGGTGCCAGGTAGCCGGGAACATTATTGATAACGGATTACCGATCACAGATTACCGCTTACCGGGTAGCCGGTTACCAGGTAGCCGGTTGCCGGGGGCTTACGGACTACAGACCACAGACTACCGACCACCAAGTCCGCTATCCCTTGTCGCTTTTTCTTACGTAGAATAGGTACGCAGCGAGCAGAAGTACAATCGTCCAACCCGCGGACCAGGCGGGGAGACTGACGTCGGGGAACCGCTTGAGGAAGTGGAGCATGGGATAGCTATACGGGAAGGCGTAAACGTATTCCCACGACAGCGCGATGAGGTTGGTCACCAACAACATCATCCCGGCGCCCACAGCCACCAGGAAGTTGCGGAATACGAGCGAGAGGAGAAACTGAAGGGCTACAATCGGCAAGGTATAGAGGAAGTACAATGACGATTCGCGGATGAAGTGCGCTACGGGAATGGGTTCCTGCGGAAAGTTGACCGTGGGAAGTGCGGCGGCGGTGACGGCTGCCGAGAGGACAACGGCGGTATTGAACAGGAGGAAGAGCTGGAGTTCCATGGTCAACAGCACGACTAGTTTGCTGAAGAAGATCACCGGGTACGGCTGGGGTGTCGCATGAAGCTGTTTCCAGGTGTTGTTCTTGTACTCCAGTTGTGCCACCAGGCTTACAGCCAGCGTGATGCCCATGGGCAGCAGCAGCGAAGCCATGGCTTGCCAGGCGTCATTGAAGTAGTTCACCCAAAATTCAGCGGCAGCAAACCGTTCCGGAGTCTTGGCCGGGCGGATCACCTGAATCAGTGTTTGTATTGACGGCGAAAAGAGTGCGCCGATCAGCACCAGCCAGGCCGCGAGGCTGCGCTTCCGTTTGAGCCATTCGCTCTGGATGCTGTGTACAACTAAGGAAATCATTGGCTTACCAGGTTGATGAAGATGCTCTCCAGGTCGTTCTTTCGTGTAGTCACCTCGTGCACACCGATTTGTCGCTCGACCAGTGTGCGAACGATTGACTCCACTTCGGCGTCAGCCAGTTGCGGGAGTACCAGGATGCCGTCTTCGCGCACAGGGGTCAGGCCACGCTCGCGCAGCAGGGCTTCTGCCGCCAGTGAGTCGCTTACGCCCAGGATGGTTGCCGTCGTTTGCTGCTGCCGTTGCTTCAGCTCCTCAAAGCGACCCTGGAACAACATCTTCCCCTTGTGAATGATCCCGACATGGCTGACCAGTTTTTCGATTTCCGCCAACAGGTGGCTGGAGATCAAGATGGTCAGGCCTTCTTCATGTGACAGTTTCTTCAGCAGTTCGCGGATTTCGATGATGCCATTGGGATCCAATCCATTGGTGGGTTCGTCCAGGATGAGCATGTCCGGAGCGTGCAGCAGGGCTATGGCAATGCTCAGACGCTGTTTCATGCCCAGTGAAAATTGGCTAGCGTTCTTCTTTCTCGTATCGCTCAGTCCGACAAGGCCAAGCACGTGGGCGATGCGCTCCTCAGGGCAGTCGTAAATGCGCTGCCAGATACGAAGGTTCTCTGTTGCGGTGAGGTGACCGTATAGACTCGGCGATTCGATGAGTGACCCGATTCTCCGTAGAACCTGAAGGCGCGATTGCTCAAACGGCATTCCGAATACCTGGATAGAGCCTTCCTGCTTGCGCAGCAGACCGAGGGCCAACTTTAGAGTAGTGGTCTTGCCGGCGCCATTGGGCCCGAGAAAGCCGTAGATGGTGCCTTGTTCAACCTGGAGGTTGACGTCGTCGAGAACCTTGTCGGAACCAAATCGGTAAGTGAGTCTGCGAGTTTCCAGAGCGTGCATGGGTGCTAGACGCCACTTAGCCCATGATGTTACAGGGCATTCATTTGAAATTGCGCCAGCCGGTGATAATTTGCTCCTATGTTCCGGATCGGCCTTCTGCTTTTTCTTTCGGTCGCTCTCTGCGCGTGCCAGCGCAACCTTCGCCATGCGGGCGTCGAGATCCGTGAAGTGATGATTCCCATGCCGGATGGCGTAAAGCTGGCTGCCGACCTTTACATGCCCGAAGATCCCTCAGGGAAGTTGCCTGTGCTGCTCGAATACCTCCCGTATCGCAAAGACGAAGGCCGCCGCAACCGCTTCGGGCTTTACGCCTACTTTGTCCAGCGGGGGTATGCCGTCGCCCGCGTCGATATCCGGGGCACAGGCAATAGCGAGGGAAGACTCGTACCGTATGAATACTCGGAGCAGGAGCAGCAGGATGGCGAAACGGTTATCGACTGGCTCGCGCGCCAACCGTTCTCCAACGGAAATGTCGGCATGTTCGGGATCTCCTGGGGCGGATTCAACGCCATCCACCTGGCCATGCGACGGCCCCCTGCACTCAAGGCCATCATCACAGTGATGTCGACCGACGATATCTACCAGGACGACGTGCACTTCATGGATGGCATGATGCACATCGACGCTTATGAAATTGGCCAGGACCTGAGCAACATCCTCCCCGGCGCCCCGGGTTTTGTCCTGGACAGCAACTATTTCAAGAACCGGTTTGATACAGAACCCTGGTTGCTGCAATACAAGAAGCAACAGCGCGATGGTGCATTCTGGGATCGTGCCTCCCTCAACGCCGACTACACCCGGATCAACATCCCGGTATTCGCCATTGGTGGTTGGTACGATGGCTATCGCGATGCGGTTTTTCGAATGGTGGATAACGTGCAGTCTCCGGTCAGGGTCATGATTGGCCCGTGGAACCACACCTTTCCGAATTGGGCAGACCCGCCACCAGCCATCGAATGGCGCATCGACGCGGTGCGGTGGTTTGATCAATGGCTGAAGGGCAAGGACACTGGGATCACCCAGGAGCCGCCCGTCCAGGTTTTTATTCGCGACTGGCATGCCCCGGGCACCGACGTGGAGAAAATCGAAGGAAGTTGGTATGCACTCCAGCGGGATACAACCGATGCCGAATCCTATGTACTGCACGTTCAGCCGAACGGCTCGCTGGCATCCGGAGTGCCGGTGTCGGTGAAAGAGTTTCGCCACCCCTACACGCCTTCCGCAGGACCGGAGGCGGGCGGCTCGGTGATGTGGTGGGGCGATTGGTCACCCGACCAGCGCGCGGGCGACACCGAATCGATGGTCTTTGAAACAGAGCCGCTTATGGAAGACGTGACCGTACTCGGCTTTCCGACTGCTGAACTTGTCGTGAAAGCTGACGCGCCGCGTGCCAACTGGTTTGTCCGACTCAACGACGTGGCGCCGGACGGCCGGGTCACGCTCGTCACCGGCGCGGGAATGAATGGAACGCATCGTCAGTCTGCGGAGCACCCGACGGCGGTGGAGCCGGAGAAGTGGTTTACCCTACCGGTAGAATTGCATGCTACCTCCTGGATTTTTCGAAAAGGCCACCGCATTCGCCTTTCGGTGAGCAATGCATTGTGGCCCATGATTTGGCCCACGCCGTATCCGTTTACTTCTTCCTTGAGGGCAGGGCCGGCAAAGGGATCCTTGATTCGGCTCCCAATTTTTCCATTGAACCGCGCCGCGGAGATAGCGTTTCCTCAGCCCGGGGAGGATCCAAAATTGCCGGGGTATGCGTCCATTGCGTCCGGAACGAACTCCGGTTTTGCCGAAGTCGCCGGGGTCCGTCGCGATTCAGTAACTGGAGTTGCCACCGTAAGAATGACCAACAACGATGGGTACCAGTATCCGTGGGGTAAGGTGTTCAGCGACGAGGAGATCGTACATGAGGTCAGCGACCGAGAGCCTTCGAAGGCGCGCACCACCAGTCTTTATGCCATTCGCGTGGAGGTGGATGGTCGCTCGCTCCGGTTTGAGGGGCAGCTCAAGTTTGAGAGTGACTTAACGGATTTCCATTACACCTATACCCGGAAGGTGTTTGAGAACGGCACCCTGCTCCGGGAGCGCACTTGGCAGGAAAAGATCCCCCGGGACTATCAATGACAACAAAGGAATCCAGAATTACAGACTACAGATTACGGACTACAGATTACAGACTACAGATTTCAGATTACACCACACACTCACCACTAACCACTCACCACTCACCACCAACCACCACTCCCCATGCTCCCCACCCAAGCCTACGCCATCCACGGCCCAAAGGAAAAGCTCGTTCCATATTCCTTCGATCGTCGCGAACCCCGTCCTCACGATGTTGTCATTGACATCCTGTATTGCGGCGTTTGTCACAGCGACCTGCACCAGGCACGCGATGAGTGGGGTGGATCGTTGTATCCCATGGTCCCCGGGCATGAGATTGTTGGTAAAGTGACACGCGTCGGGTCATCGGTGACGAAGTTCAAGGCAGGCGACCTCGCCGGGGTAGGAGTGCTTATTGATTCCTGCCGGAAGTGCAACCCGTGCAAACAGGGGTTGGAGAACTACTGTATGGAAGGCATGACGGGTACTTACAATGCGTATGAACGCGACGGCAAGACGCTGGCCCAGGGTGGCTATTCGACTCAAATTGTCACCGACGAGCATTACGTGTTGCACGTTTCGCCGAAGCTGGACCTCAAGGCAGTGGCGCCATTGCTGTGCGCGGGCATCACCACCTACTCGCCCCTGCGGTATGTCGGCGTGAAGCCGGGGATGAAAGTGGGCGTCATCGGACTGGGCGGACTGGGGCACATGGGGTTGAAGTTTGCGGTATCGTTTGGTGCGGAGGTCTCGCTGATTACCACCTCGGCCTCGAAGGAAGCCGATGCACGACGGTTTGGTGCCACCCAGGTAATCCTATCGACGGACAAGGCCCAGATGAAGAAGTATGACAGTTACTTCGACGTGTTGTTGAACACGCTTTCCGCCAACCATTCCTACAGCACCTACCTGAAGCTGTTGGGTTTGAACGGTGTCATGATCAACGTGGGGTTGCCCACGGCCGCCGGTGAGGTACAGCCGTTTGCTTTGCTCAAGAACCGCCGCAGCATCATGGGTTCCGGTGTGGGAGGAATCAAGGAAACCCAGGAGATGCTCGACTATTGTGCGGAGAAGAACATCGTGGCGGACGTGGAAGTCATCCCCATCCAGCAGATCAACGAAGCCTATGAGCGGATGCTACGGAGCGACGTGCGGTACCGGTTTGTTATTGACCTCCGCTCCCTGAAGTCATAGGCTATTGATTATTTGCCTTGCTTGCGGATGAAGATAAACTCGCCGCCCTCATCACCAGTTTGCCCCACTTCACCGTATTGCGGAACCTGGGCGTTCGGGCTATTCTCGATCACAAACCGTTTTAGTCCGCTGAAGAGTTCTTCCGCCGTGATATAGGGCTCCGGGTTTTCAGTAAGCCGTTGGACCAGGGAAGTGACAAATACGCTCCGGTCCGGTACCTTTTCGAGTGTACCGCTTGTCATCGCCTTTCGACTCTTTCGGAGATAAAGTGTTTCGATCGCCGTTGATGAGCTTTCAAACAGCGAGCGACTCTTGAATATTCCGCCGGAGAAACAGGCATCCGTAATCAGCAGTGTGTGGCGCGCAGGGATACCCGCAATGTAGTCTCTCAGGGTGCCATTGGACAACCAGGATGACCGTTTGTTGGTTTCGGCGTCAGAAGGAAGCCAGTATCCTTGTTCCAGTTGGGGATCCCAGTAGCCATGGCCAGCATAGAAGATCAGAAGATTGTCGGCTTTGTCGAGCCGGCTTTGGAGTTCATCAAACTTGGCATAGAGGGTGTTGCGGTCGGGGTTGGTGACCACCACCACATTTTCCTCCAGGAATGAATAGTGCTTCACCAGGGTCTCCTTGAGTTTCTGAAGGTCCTTGACGGGCTGGTCAAGATCCGGAATGTTGGGATCCCTGTAATCCTCCACGGCAATAAGCATCGCATGGAACTTTTTTTCGTCGACGCTGCCGCTGAAGGGTTTTGCTTCAATGATGAGTTTGTCTTCCAATCGGTTGCCGGCCTTGTCGACGGCCACTAGGGATACCGTTTGTACCGTGTTGAGTGGAATCTTCAGATCGAGGGAGTAGCGGTCGGCAATCGTTTTGTCGGGCTGAAGCGCCGTACCGTTGACAACGACCTCCCGGATTCCGCTCAGGTCAGTGACTTCCAGCAGGACCCGTACGGCACTTTGGTGAACAACCGATGAGCGATAACCCGTGGCGGCATCTTTGGTGGCCAGGAGTTTCGGACTGAGCACGGCCACGGTGGGAGGCGTTACGTCAAAGGGTTTCCAGGGCGCAATTTGAAGGGACGAGCAATCGAAGAGCTTTAAGGTGGTGGTGAGATCCGCCGCAGCTATCCACTTTCCATCGAATGAAAATGGATTGGCGCCGACCATTTTTCCCAACCTTTCAATCTTGTGAAGGATTTTACCATTTGGGTCATAAATAACACACTGACCTTGTGAGATGCCTGCGATTATAT
>JAYRXB010000511.1:0-7073 GCA_041917735.1 Cyclobacteriaceae bacterium | reverse complement strand
GGTCATCTTGGGCGCCAAGGGTGAAATGATCGTAAACGGCAAGACGTACAATGCGGAAATGACGGGTTTTGACCTTACCGACCAGGAAGTAAGCGACCTGGTGAACTATATCCGAAACTCCTTTGGCAACAAGGGGGGCGCGATAACCCCGGAACAGGTAAACGCCATACGTAAAAAGTAGAACTTGGCAGGAACTTCTGACGTTGACTCATGAAAACGTCAAAGAGCCTATGCCAACCTATTCGCTGACTGTCAATAACCGTACCTACCCGGTTGACGCCGATGCTGACACCCCCCTGTTGTGGGTATTACGCGATGAACTTGACCTGAAAGGCACCAAGTTCGGCTGTGGAAAATCACAATGCGGCGCATGCACTGTCCACCTGAACGGCGCGGCGGTGCGTTCCTGCAGTTTGCCTGTTTCTGCTGCGGTCAAGGGAAAAATCACCACCATTGAAGGTCTTTCCGAAAAAGGGGACCATCCACTGCAGTTAGCATGGATGGAGACCGACGTCCCTCAATGCGGATATTGCCAGGCCGGGCAAATCATGTCGGCAGCCGCACTCCTCGCACGCAAGCCAAAACCCAGCGATGCAGACATCGATGCCGCACTCTCCGGAAATCTCTGCCGGTGCGGCACCTACGGAAGAATCCGTAAAGCCATTCACGAGGCCGCAGCGAAAGGAGGTAAATCATGAAACACACCCATTCTCCACGGTCCTTCGGTGACCTACCCTTGTTACGCGATGTAGCACCCGCCGGAGAAATCCATCGGCGTGACTTTCTCAAACTGTCAGGCCTGGCTACTGCGGGGCTGCTCATCGGTATCGGAACCCGCCCGGCGAAAGCGGGCGCCCCGGAAGGAGAAAAATCGTTTGAGCCTAACGCGTACCTGAGCATTCGAAGCGACGGACGCATCATACTATTCTCCAAGAATCCCGAAATCGGCCAGGGTATCAAAACCGCCTTACCGATGCTGATTGCCGAAGAGCTGGAAGTTGACTGGACCAAAATTGAAGTGCAACAAGGTCACCTCGATAACCGGTTTGGTGCACAGTTCGCCGGCGGAAGCACGGGCATAAAGACAAACTTTGAAGCCGTACGCAAGGCTGGTGCAACAGCTCGCGAAATGCTGGTGGAGGCCGCTGCGCGCCGGTGGCAGGTGTCCCTTGATCGGTGCTTTGCACGCGATGGGCATGTGCATCTCGTTGGCAGTGAAACGAAGTTAGCCTATGCCGAACTGGCGGAAGCGGCAGCAACACTGACCGTTCGCGAAGATCCATCCCTGAAAGACCCTAAGGACTTCCGAATCATCGGAACTTCCATTCCCGGTGTAGACAATCAGCGTATTGTCATGGGTCAAGTTGAATTTGGGCTGGATGCCAAACCAAAGGGCATGCGGGTGGCTGTCATCGAACGATGTCCCTATTATGGAGGAACAATAAAATCCGTCGATGAAGCTGCCGCTCTACAGGTTCGGGGCGTTGAGCGGGTGGTACGGATTGAACCTACCAAGAACCCCACGCAACTGGTGGCGGGTGTGGCTGTCGTAGCCAACAACACCTGGGCGGCCATCAAGGGAAGAAAAGCACTGAAGGTGGAATGGAACGTCCCCGAGGGTGAACCCGAAAGTTCCGAAAGCCTGCGCCGAAAATTCGAAGCCAGCTTGAACGAAAAGGGTCAGATTATCCGTGACGATGGGAATGTGGATAGTGCCTTCGCCCAATGCAAGGTGGTGCACGAAGCCACCTTTGAAGCGCCATTCCTGGCTCATGCTCCCATGGAGCCCCAGAACTACATCGCCGACGTGCAGGCCGATAAGGCGGAAGTCTGGGGTCCAACCCAGGTGCCCGGGAGCGTCAGGCAGCGGGCTGCAGAGATTACCGGCCTGCCGCCAAACAAGATCACCGTGAAGATGACGCGTGTGGGCGGAGGATTTGGTCGGCGATTGATGGCTGACTACGCCTGCGAAGCGATCTATGTTTCCAAAGCCATCGGCAAACCTGTTCAGGTGGTATGGACACGTGAAGATGACTTGCAGCATGACTACTACCGGCCGGCGGGGCTCTTCACGCTGAAGGCCGGGCTGAATGCCTCGAACGAACTGGTTGCCTGGCAACTCAAATCAACAACAACATCGCGCTACGCATTTGCGGGTTCGTCGTCACCACCCTGGCAAACAGAGGTTTTTCCGGATGGATTCCCGGCGGGCTTCGTCAAGAACTTCCGAATGGCGTATACCCCAACGGCAAGCCTCGTGCCCCGGGGGGCGTGGCGTGCACCTGGCCACAACATCACGGCCTGGATTGATCAGTGCTTTGTTGACGAAATGGCACAACTGGCGGGTAAAGACCCGGTAGCGTTCCGGCTTGAGCTGCTTGGCAACGAGGATAAGCTCATGCCGTACAGTGATCATGGCGGTCCTGTTTATTCGACCAAGCGGCTCAAGCAAGTCATACGGCTGGCGGCTGAAAAATCGAGGTGGAACGAGCCGGCACCAAAAGGTGTTTTCCGCGGCTTTGCTGCACACTTCATGTTTGGTGCCTATATCGCCGAAGTCGTAAGCCTCTCGGTTACGTCCGATGGCGGGTTCAAGGTTGACCATGTGCTTGCAGTCGCCGATTGCGGGCTTGTTATAAACCGAAGCGGTGCCCTGAATCAGTTGGAGGGAGGCATCGTGGACGGCCTGAGTTCGGCCATGTACCAGGCGGTTGGCATTCAAGGAGGCCGGGCCACAAACGGCAACTTCGATGACTACCCCCTGCTAAGAATAAAGGATGCCCCGCGCGTGGAGGTCTTGCTGGTTGAAAGCAGCGAATCGCCGGAGGGAATGGGCGAGATGACGTTGCCTCCACTTGCCGCCGCATTGTGCAACGCCATCTTTGCGGCTACCGGCAAAAGAATTCATAAATTGCCTGTACGCTCGGCCATGGCGGCGAGCACCTAAGCCGATGAAAGATTTTCGGGCAATCGTTGCGGCCTACAAGCAAGTCGATTTCGGCCAGCGGAAGGCTGCATTGGCAACGGTTATTAAAGTCCACGGATCTTCCTATCGGAGCCCCGGTGCACGCATGTTGATCACCGATGACGGTCGTTGGGTGGGATCCATCAGTGGTGGATGCCTGGAGGGCGACGCGTTGCGCAAGGCACGGCAAGTCATGAGTGAAAACCAGGCCATGACCGTTACGTACGACACGCGCGAAGAAAGCAATCAGAACCTGGGCATCGGACTGGGCTGCAACGGCGTCATCGACGTATTGATTGAGCCTGTCATACCAGGCTCCGCATCCAATCCAGTCTCCTTGTTTGAGAACTTCCTCCGAACCGAACAACCGCTCGCGCTCGGCACTGTGTTCTCCCCGAAATCCCATGCCGGACAGAAGCTGTTGCTGGATGCGCAGGGCAACGCTCAAAACACAGCTCCTGCCAATCTGCCAAAGGAATTGAATGGAGATCTGTTGAAAATATTTGAGAGCCGGAAATCTGAAACCAGGCACTATGACACGGCAACGGGGCAACTGGATATCTTCCTCGAGCTGGTACAGCCGTCGATAAAGCTGATTCTCTTTGGAGCTGGTTTTGATGCACGCCCCGTGAGTCAGTTGGCCAAGTCCCTCGGCTGGGAAGTGGAGGTTACGGACGAATGCGTCGCTCACATTGCTCCTGTCTTTTTTCCCGATGCCGACAAACTCTCGCTATGCCAGCGGGAATTCGTACGGCGCGACTTCGCCATCACGCCGTACACGGCTTGTGTCCTAATGTCACACAATTACGAGTACGACCGTGATGTACTGCGGACATTGATCAGCGAGGAGACCCCCTACATCGGTATCCTGGGTCCGCGAAAGCGATTTGACAAGATGGTGGATGAATTCAGCCGCGAAGGAATTGTCCTTTCTGGCGGCCAGTTGCGAAAAATCCACTCTCCCATTGGCCTTGACATCGGGGCGGAGGCTCCCGATGAAATTGCCGTTTCCATTATCGCGGAAATTCAAAGCGTATTTGCCGATCGGTCCGGCGGATTTCTCAAATACCGCCAAGGCCCCATCCACCAGCGGGAAGCCGGGTCTGACGAGGTATTCAAGCAAGTCTACCTGAACAGCGCTGCTGAGTCTTCAATCAAGAGATATTCCTGATAGAAAGAATCCATCCTGAAAACAGGATTGAGTCGAACAATGAACTCCCCCATCCTCCTCCTTGCCGCCGGTGCCTCCCTGCGCATGGGTACGTCAAAGCAACTGCTGGTGGTGGACGGAGAACCGTTGCTCCTGCGATCGGTCCACGCGGCACTGGAGGCGAGTTCGGACGTGACAGTCGTACTCGGCTCCAACGCTCAGGCTCACCGCATCGTTCTTCGTGACCTTCCAATCCGTGTAGTGGATCATCCGGGATGGGAACTTGGGATGGGAAGTTCATTAAAGGCCGGATTGAAGGCCCTTGTCTCGATCAACCCCGCGGCGACGGAAGTCCTTGTTATGCTTTGCGACCAACCGAAAGTAGGCGGCACACACCTGAAGGCCATCCTGAACGAAGCATCGAGATCCGATCGTGAGATCATTGCTTCGCGCTACCGAAACACCCTCGGAGTTCCCGCCTTATTCAAGGCATCCATCTTTTCTGATTTGCAGAAGCTTGGCGACGAAGCGGGTGCATCCAAACTGATTCGTAGTCATCCGGAAAAAGTCGAGGCCGTCGATTTCCCCGACGGAGCCATCGACCTCGATACCCCGGATGACGTGGCTCAATACACCGGCTTGCCATAGGAGGCCCCGGCAAATCGTTGTACATTCGCTTAGCTCAATGGATACCTTATGATCCGGTTGCTTTTACTCCTGCTCCTGGTTTCGACCTCAACATTCGCGCAAACATCCCGGCGGATTCAGCCCGGCAAAGTATATGAGCCGGGTGAGGCCTTGTATGCGCCTCGGCTTGGTTTTCGGGCTGTCGTGCCGGACGGATGGAGCGGTGTGCTTCCCCGGGAAAGCGAAGTTTTTCTGCTGAGCTCGCACACATCCCCGGCTGAAATTTTTGTTTTGGGGCGAGAAACCGGGACGGTGGAGCAACTCCAGAAGGAATGGGAGGTTGGCATTGATATGGACGAAAACTACAGGATTAAGGCAAAGGGTGCAGCCGTAACAAATGGTATACTCTCTGCAGAAGTCGTGGCAACCGGTGATTTCATTAACAAGGGTATGCGGGGATATGCCGTGGCCCGTTGCAGCGAGCAGGGGCGCTGCGTCACCGCCCTGGCTGTTGCGCCCGCTCCCCAGTTTGATGCTACTAAAAAAGTTGCCGAAGCATTTATGCAGGCCTCAACGTTTGAGGCCCCCTCCATGGCCTCTCCCTATGCTGACTTCAATTGGAAGGAGTTTTTGACCCAAAAAATGCTGACCACATACGCATACCTGGAACAAGGCTCGAAGGAAACCACCATTCACCTGTGTGCCAACGGTCGGTTTAACGCCAACGTAACAAAGAAGGGAATCATGCGACAACAAAACCCAGACTACAAGGGAAGGCTATCTGGTACATGGGTCGCCGAGGGCATCGGTGAGAAGGGATTCATCACGCTCAACTTCGACAAAGACCTTCCGGCCATCAAGATTGAACTGACGATCCGCGAAGAGAAGATTTTCGCTGGCGCAGAGCGGTATTTTGCCGGCACCAGCGATCAGTGCAAATAAAAAAGGACCGGCGTCCTGCCAGTCCTTTTTATTCATTTCCAGGTAACGGCTAGTTCTTGCGCGTGTCGTCCAGTTCGCCGATGAAGGGAATATCATCAGCGATGTTAAGGCGGATGACAGTCTCCAGGTAGTTCTCCAGTTGAATAAACTGGGCAGCCCGTTTCGGAGACATCACTTTGGTAAGCTTCTTGAACGTTGCCTCCTGGAGTTTGGTGAAGGCAATCTGGTTCTCCAGCGACTTCTTGATCAGTTCGCTGGCCTTCTCGTCCGTAAGGTTAACGTAGTTGTTGGCATAGTCAACGATGTTGTTGACACGATTTTTTCCGTAATCCTTCCGCTTGGTTTCATATTCATCATAAATCTTCCAGAAACCCGTTGCTTCGGCATCGGTAAGTTTCATGTATTGCTCCACGATGGCACGCTTTTCCATGCCATAGGCGCTTTGAATCAGGTTGATCTCATCAACCGTGGGTTGCGCTTTGAGGATGAGGGCGCCAAAAAAGAATACGGAAAGGAGAAGTGCTTTTTTCATAATAGTTGAGTGTTGAGGTGAATGTTTTATTTCCAAACAAATCCAATGTTGAAAGTCATGTAGTTCTGGGAATCAGAATCCGATGTGGCAAAGGCATTGTTATAACGGAGGCCCAGAAGGAGATCCATATCCGGGTTGAGGCTCACCAACACGCCGGCCTCCGGCTTGAGCGCAAAGTGCCACTCTTCATCGGTTACCTCAAATATCCCCATATCCACATACCTGTTCAGGTAAATCGTACCAACACCAAGCCCGAAATAGGGATTGACCTTGTTACCCGGAGAAAAGTAGTAACTCGTAGTTGCAAAGATCGGGACCGCATTGGCGTAACGGAACTGTACACCGGAAAGTGATGTGTTTCCTGATGTATAGGTAGCGTAAGCCCTGCGCTCGTAGAAATGGTTCCAGCCCGCATCCAACCCAATGCTTACATTGGGTGAAGGGAATACTTTATACTCAAAGGTGACCCCACGGACACTGGTGGAGGAGATGTAGTCGTTGATCGTACCTCCGAAGCCCATCGAATATTGAATGGAGAACGAACTCTGTGCCATTGCCGGCAAAACCGCTAGCGCAGCCAGAAGGACCAAAAACAGAATCTTTTTCATAGTCGTTGAGTGTGCGGTTATATCAATTGGTTTTCAGATAGGGAGATTGGGCAAAGGACTGCTGAATGGCAGCTGTGATGCGATCAATCTCATAGGTGCCGCTGAGGAGGCCGTTCATTGCCGTACTCCACACCACCCGTACGTTGCCATCAGCGCTCTCCAGTTTCGGGTCCACCATCGTCATTACCATCGACCCGGTTGTATAGCTTCCCACAACATAGTAGGGATAGTACCAACCGCCGCTGCAGT
>JAYRXB010000510.1:0-2608 GCA_041917735.1 Cyclobacteriaceae bacterium | reverse complement strand
GGGGGGGAAAATAGCGCAACGCCTTGGCCACGGCCAGGCGTTTGTCAGCCACGGGCAGGATATCCGTGCGCCGCGGCGCGTGGTTTACCGAGTCGTCATACGGTCGGGGCTCCGGCAATTCGTCCGGGATGCCCTGGAGGAGCTGCTCCTGGAAAGTCAGTTCCGATGTCATTTAGTCCAATATCTTTTGCAGTTGTGCGGGTTTCAGATTCTCGCGCGTGAATTTGTACCCAAGGTCAAAAATCTCCTTCGCTTTCCCAATATCAAACGCGCTGTATTTGTCCAATCCGTGCGGTTCAATCACGACGTCGCACATTTCCTTGCTGTGTCGCGTGTTGGCACCGATGGCCATCAGCAGGCTGCGTTCAATGACCACTTTCATGTTGGTTGAATCGAACCAGGGTGTCACCCGGTTGCAATGCGACGCCACCAGCACGTCGCACGAACGGTACAGCGGCTGCGCCGGAAGGTTGTCGAGGATTCCGCCGTCTACAAAGGGCGCACCGCGGTAGATCATCGGGCTGAAGACGCCGGGGATACTACAAGAGGCAACGATGGCCGGGATCAGTTCCCCCGAGTCGAAGTAAGTAATCTGTCCGAGTTTTAGTTCAACGGCTGCCACCGTCAAGGGTCGCTTCAGCTGGCTGAAGTCGCCCGGCAGGTGTTTCTTCAGCAACTCGCGGAAACCATCCATAGTCAGCAACCCACCGGGTGCCAGCGAAGGCCGCACCGAGTTGAAGATGGTCACCTGGCTGACGATCTTGATCATCTCCTGGGGCGAATACCCCGCTGCATACAAGGCTCCCACAATGGCGCCGGCGCTGGTGCCTGATATACGGGTAGCCTGAACGCCAAACTCCTCAAGCGCCTGGATGACACCGATGTGTGCAGCCCCGCGGGCGCCGCCGCCCGACAACACCAAACCAATGTCTTTCATGGTTACAGGTCAGCCAACCGGAATGTGCGGTCAACACGCACACCCTTGTCGGTGTGCTTCACCGTGCAACACTCGTGCACGGGGTCATGTTCGAAAAAGAGCACGTACCCGTTGTCGGCCGCAATCTTCAATATCTTATCCTTCTCCTCCATCGTCAGCAACGGGCGTGTGTCATAGCCCATCACGTAAGGCACCGGCACATGGCCTACCGACGGGATAAGATCAGCCATATAACACAGCGTGTGGCCTTTGTAGGGAACCAACGGCAACATCATCTTCTCCGTGTGTCCGGATACGTAGAGGATGTCGATCGCGGAAATGGGGCTCGGTTGACCGTCGTAAGCCATCCGCAACTGCCCGCTTTCCTGCATGGGCATGATATTCTCTTTCAGAAACGATGCCTTTTCCCGTGCGTTGGGTTGAATCGCCCATTGCCAGTGTTCCGGGTTAGTCCAATACGTTGCACGAGGAAACGTGAGCACCAGCTTCTCCTGCTCCCGGCGCACACCGCCGCCACAATGATCAAAGTGCAGGTGCGTGAGAAACATGTCGGTGACGTCGTTGGGCGAAAAGCCGGCTTTGCCCAATGACTTAATCAGGCTGTCGTCACCGTGGAGGTAATAGTAGCTGAGGAATTTGGCGTCTTGCTTTTCGCCAATGCCGTTGTCGACGAGGATGAGGCGGTTGCCATCTTCAATCAGCAGGCAACGCATCGCCCAGCTGCAGAGGTTATTGGTATCCGGTGGGTTGAGCTTCTGCCAGATCGACTTGGGCACCACGCCGAACATGGCGCCACCGTCGAGTTTGAAAAATCCGGTCTCGATGGTATGGAGGGTCATCGCCGCTTAGTCCTTGACAACACCCATGGATGCAAACTTGTCGATACGCTGGTGGATGCGTTCCTGCGGATCCAGGGCCAGCAGTTCTTTCGTTGTCTCCAGGATAACCCGCTTTACTTCCTGCGCCATGGTTTTCATATCCGTGTGTGCTCCGCCCAGGGGTTCGCGGATGATGCCATCCACGAGCTTGAGCTCCTTCATGTCCTTGGCTGTGAGTTTCAGCACTTCGGCGGCCTGCTCCTTATAATCCCAGCTGCGCCACAGGATCGACGAGCACGACTCCGGTGAAATCACGGAGTACCAGGTGTTCTCCAGCATGTATACCCGATCACCGACAGCGATGCCCAACGCACCGCCGGAAGCGCCTTCGCCGATGACGATGCAGATCACGGGCACCTTGAGCATGAACATCTCCTTGAGGTTGCGCGCGATGGCTTCCCCTTGCCCCCGTTCTTCCGCTTCCAGTCCAGGAAAGGCCCCGGGCGTGTCGATGAAGGTGACAATCGGCTTATTGAATTTCTCCGCCATTTTCATCAGGCGAAGGGCTTTCCGGTATCCTTCCGGGTTCGCCATGCCGAAGTTGCGCATTTGGCGCTGCTTGGTGTTGCGTCCTTTCTGTTGCCCGATCAGCATGAAGGTCTGCCCTTCAATCATCCCAAGTCCACCGACCATCGCCTTGTCGTCGGCCACGTTGCGGTCGCCATGCAATTCGATGAAGTCGGTAGTAATCTCGTAGATGTAATCCAGGGTATAAGGCCGGTCCGGGTGGCGGGAAAGTTGTACCCGTTGCCAACCGGTGAGGTTTTCAAAGGTCTCCTTTTTCAAGTCCTGT
>JAYRXB010000509.1:0-2125 GCA_041917735.1 Cyclobacteriaceae bacterium | reverse complement strand
GCGATGGATTCAATGGGAGTATGGCACCGGCGCGCCGGCCAGCCAGATACCGGGTGTTCAGGTCAACGGAGTAGTGCCGGGCAGTTTTCCCTACCTGAATCCGGCGCCAGGATCTAATCCGTTCTACCCGGTTGCCGCACCCGGTATGGCCACCTTGCCCATTCATGTTCCACCAACGTTGCCTGCCGATATCGGGAAAGAATTTCAAGTGAGGCTGCGCAACTGGAACCAATGCAATCCTTACGACAACAATGTCCTGGATGGAAATGGCCTCAACCCGGTAGGGGGAGACCTGGTGAACGGCGACAATTTGCCCATGACAGCGACAGCCCGTGTGCTGATCGTGCCAGCTCCTCAGCCCGATTTCAATACACGCCTCGGCAATGGTGCCGGGCCGATCCAGTCTGTTTTCTGTATTGGTGACAATATCTACTTCGACAACAATACGCCGGCCATCGGCGGTGCCAGTTTTCAGTACACGTGGGATTTCTATGACAACCCAACCGGCGTGGGTGCGCCGCTCGCTACCGCTTCCGCAGCAAATCCGGTATTCTCCTATCCGACGTCGGGGCAGAAACTGATACGCCTATCGGTCAGGGACGCCAATGCCGTAGGTGGATGTCAGTCCACGTTTGACCGGTTAGTTACCATTTCACCTTCCCTGGTTGCACAGATTGCCACCTTGGATATACTGAACGTTCCTATTGTCCCCAACTTCTGTCAGGAAGCAAGTGCACCGTTGACTGCCTTTACAGTTCGCTTCAGCGATGCGTCAGTAGGTAGTGTTTTGCCAACCACGGAATGGCGATGGGAGTTCTTTGATGAATTGGGCGTTCGTATTCTGGAGTCCCCCGCAGGTGGGGGATTCAGCGCTACACCGCTGGGGCCCTTCGACAGGGTTTTTGTCAACCCTGGCGTATACAGAACCAGGCTTACGGTTCGCGATAATGCCACCTCGTGTGAATCATTCGATGAAGCGGAAGTGGTGGTATTTCAGAAGCCTATACCGGTATTCACGGCTGCTGGAGGATGCGAGGGAACGGCCGTTGCCTTTACAGAGTCCTCTTCGCTTACCCCGGTGAATGGAGAGTCAATCGTCCTTCGCGAATGGGACTTTAACTACGACGGCGTGACGTTCAATAAGGACCCGGGATTCGACAACCAGGTAAACTTCACCCGCAGTCTTGGCGCGGCTGGAACGTACACCGTTGCCTTGCGCGTTACAACCAACGGAAATGCCTGTCAGGCAATGGTCTCAAGACTGGTTACTGTTGACCCCCTGCCTTTAGCTTCCTTTACGGCAAGTACCCTGGCCGGGTGCAGCGAACTCCCGGTCTTGTTAACGAATACTTCAGTTGCCGGGCAGCCATCGCCAGTTGATCGTTTTGAGTGGGAGGAAGACCAGGGCACTGGGTTTTTGGTGGTTGCCACCCAGCGGCCTTCCGATCCGGGCTTCGTGGATACGTTGCGACGACTGTATGAAAACACGACGGCAGTGAACCGTGTGGTACGTGCAAGGCTGCGTACCGTGTCGGTGGCCGGGTGCGTTACGGTCACAGCCCCTGTTGCCATAACTGTTTTTCCAGGCACCGCATCTGGATTTGCCGCCACCAACTACTCGCCATTCAATGACAATTGCTCACCCGTGGGGGTGAACTTTGCCGTGGATGCGGCTACGCAGGCACTTCTTCCAACAGACTACCGTTGGCAAATTACAGACCCAACTGGTACCGTGGCTGATGTCAGTTCCGGAACAACTCCGGCCTTTTCGTTTACCTTCACGAATCCAGGCTCTTCGGTCCGTGACTTTGCGGTCCGGCTCACTACCACCCTGTCGTCAGGCTGCTTTGGCGATTCGATTCGGCCGATTCGCATCAGCCCGGTGCCTTCTTCCAATTTTCTCATCGATACCATCGTTTTTGATTGTCAGCGGCTTCGGATCCGGATGACGGCGGTGCAAAAGGGCTTGGCGTATCGCTGGATGGTTTCTGAGAATGGTGTCGTACGGGTCAATTCCACCGGATCCAACGATGTGCTGGAACATGAGGTATCCCGTGCCGCGTTGGCCATCAATGTCGCCATTAGCCTGGAGACGACAAATGCGTTCAATTGTACGAGTACGGTG
>JAYRXB010000508.1:0-3788 GCA_041917735.1 Cyclobacteriaceae bacterium | reverse complement strand
TCCCCGTCGCCTTAACATGCGTTCCACCGCAGAGCTCAACCGAGTATTGAGGATCAAACGTGATGACACGGACATACTCGCCATACTTCTCCCCAAACAAGGCCATGGCACCCATGCCTTTTGCTTTCTCGAGGGGCACATTGCGCTGCTCGTCGAGTGCGATGTTTTCCCGGATCTTCTCATTCACCATCACCTCCACCTTCTCCATCTCCTCGGCCGACATGGCGGCAAAATGAGAAAAATCGAACCGCAAAACCTGGTCGCTCACCAGCGATCCCTTCTGCTCGACATGTTTGCCAAGCACCTTGCGGAGCGCCGCATGGAGAAGGTGTGTAGCGGAATGGTTGTTCATCGTCAGGCTGCGCTTCCGCTCATCGACGCGAAGCTCCATGGCTCCGGAGGGATCCTGCGGTAGCTGTTCCGTCAGGTGAATGATCAGTTCGTTTTCTTTCCGCGTATCCAGCACCGGGATTGGCCGCCCCGCGGACGTGATGGTGCCGGTGTCACCTACCTGGCCGCCGCTTTCCGCATAGAACGGCGTCTTGTCAAAGACCAGTTGATACAACTCCTTGTTCTTCTGCTTGACTTTGCGGTATTTGATGAGCCGGGATTCGGACCGGAGGTGTTCATAGCCAATGAATTCTGGCTTCTCGTTATCCTGGATGATCGTCCAATCGCCTGTCTCCTTGGTGGCATCGGTCCGCGAACGCTCCTTCTGAAGTTGCATGGCCGATTCAAAGCCCTTGAGGTCAACGGTAAAGCCGCGCTCACGTGCAAGCAAAGAGGTCAGGTCGATGGGAAATCCGAATGTATCGTTGAGTTCAAACGCAAATTCGCCGGCGATCGATTTTCCGGAGGCTGCACCAACATAGCTTTCAAAACGCCGAATACCCAATTCGAGTGTACGCAGGAACGCCTGCTCCTCCTCGTGGATGACGCGTGTTACGTAGTCGACCTGGCGGTGCAATTCGGGAAAAGCCTCCTGCATTTGCGCCGCCAGCAAGGGCGTGAGTCGATGCAGGAAGGGCTCTTTGAAATTCAGGTAGGAGAATCCGTACCGGACAGCGCGTCGTAGGATACGGCGAATGACGTACCCGGCGCCGGTGTTGGAAGGCAACTGGCCGTCAGCAATGGCAAACGAAACCGCACGAATATGATCAGCCATTACGCGGATGGCTACGTCCGTCTTTTGGTTGGCACCATAGGCCACCCCGGCCTGCTTGCTGATAAACTCCATCAACGGGCTGAACACATCCGTGTCATACGTGGACGTCTTGCCCTGGATAGCCATGCAGAGGCGTTCGAATCCCATGCCCGTATCCACATGCTTGTCGGGAAGTGGTTCGAGTGCACCGGAAGCCAATCGGTTGAACTGAATAAACACGAGGTTCCAGATTTCAACCACCAGCGGATTGTCTGTATTGACCAACTGCCGGCCGGGTACCTTACGGACTTCTTCCTCTGGGCGGAGGTCAATGTGAATCTCCGAACAGGGGCCACAAGGTCCCATCTCCCCCACTTCCCAGAAATTGTCCTTCTTCTTACCGTGCAAGACCCGCTCTTTTCCCACGATGGGTGTCCACAAGGCTTCAGCTTCCTCATCAACCGGGAGGTTGTCCGATGCATCTCCACCGAACACGGTGACGTAAAGCCGTTCAGCCGGCAGCCCGTACACCTTGGTAAGCAGTTCATAGGCCCAGGCGATGGCATCCGCTTTAAAGTAGTTGCCAAACGACCAATTGCCCAGCATTTCAAACATGGTATGGTGGTAGGTATCCATCCCCACATCTTCCAGGTCATTGTGTTTGCCGCTCACCCGCAGGCATTTTTGGGTATCGGCAATCCGTTTGCTTGGCGGGACACTGTTTCCCAGGAAATAGTCCTTAAACTGGACCATGCCTGAATTGGTAAACAATAAGGTAGGATCGTTCTTGAGGACGAGGGGTGCCGAGGGTACAATTTGGTGACCCTTGCTGGCGAAGAATTCAAGAAACTTTCGGCGTATGGTTGCGGCGTTCATCAACTGCGACTTCGGTAGGTAATGCTTCGATAAAAAATCGGCCCACTCACCCGGGGGCACGAAGGGCCCAAAATTACGTGGTTCACTACATTAATAAAATAAACCACTGAAAATCATCACCTTCTAGTGTTGCCCTTCATGTTGACATCAGCGCGGGCGTCAACCCTATGCGAAGAATTGCATTCTGGGGTTACGGGTTGAATAATACCGTATTGGGTATCAATTGTTTGCTACCTGGATTGAGAAGCAAGAATGTTGACAGGTTGTAGACAGAAATAAGTATCCGTCCTTTGCTTGGAGTTTAAAAGAATTGCTACTTTGCATCAGTGCGGATAAGTCGCACACGGTGAACACGGTATTATCCCCCATGGCCTACAAGGAAAAAGAAATTGAGAAGTTGTATTACTCCATCGGTGAAGTCGCCGAGCAGTTTAATGTAGCTCCTTCTCTGATCCGCTTCTGGGAAACTGAATTTGATATCCTCCAGCCCAAGAAGAATCGCAAAGGCAACCGTCAGTTTACACGCGAAGACATCGATCAGATCAGACTCATCTATCACCTGGTCAAAGAGAAGGGATTCACCCTCAGTGGCGCCAAGGAAATGCTCAAGAACGACGCCATGGCCATCAAGGACAAGATGGAAATGATTGAGAGCCTCCGCAACATCCGTGGGTTCCTGACCCAGATCCGCGAAAAACTCCGTTAAAGGGCAAATTTTGTCAGGAAAACCGGACCCGCTCCGGTGATTATGCTTTCCAAGCTTTTGTACTATTTGCCTGGCCCCGTATGGACCAGGAACGCCTCGCTTTCTTAGCCCTCTATTATGTACCCGGCATCGGGCCCGTACTGATCAAGCAGCTGATCTCCTATTGCGGCTCTGCCACGGAAGTTCTCCGACAGGCAAAACACAAACTGCTCCGAATCCCGGGCATTGGAGAAGCGACGGCAGAGGCCATTCGTACCGGCATTTCCATGCGGCTGGCGGAACAAGCCGCCGCGCGGGCAGACCGTGACCACGTGCAGATCCTGTTCTTCACCGACGCCGCCTACCCCATTCGCCTGACGTCCATCGAAGATGCTCCCGTAGTACTCTTTGTGCAGGGTACGGTCAATTTCAATCACGCCCGTACCGTGGGCATTGTGGGAACCCGGAAAGCAACCAGCTATGGGAAAACTTGCGTCGAGGAGTTGGTAAAGGAACTTGTATCCCACCAACCGCATATCATTAGCGGGCTCGCGTATGGTATTGATATCCATGCCCACAAAGAAGCACTCCGGCATGGGCTGCAAACACTGGCCGTATTGGGCAGCGGCCTGGATATCATCTACCCAGCCCCGCATAAAGAGACTGCCAGCCGCATTGTAAACCAGGGTGCCTTGGTAACGGAGAATCCCTTTGGTACAGGTCCTGACGCCCATAACTTCCCTCAGCGCAACCGCATCATTGCTGGCTTATGCGACGCGCTAATCGTTGTGGAGGCCAGCGACCGCGGCGGTGCCTTGATCACCGCCGAAATTGCCAATAGTTACAACCGTGATGTCTTTGCCATTCCGGGCAACCTCCACCAACCCTGGTCGGTAGGCTGCAACCAGTTGATCAAAACCCATAAGGCCAACCTGCTTACCTCAGTCCGTGACCTCGAGTACATCATGAACTGGACAAAGGAGCAGCTGGAACAAGCGGCTCAGTTGAGTCTTGAACTGGAGGACCTTGACGATGAAGAGCGCCACATCCTCGGGTTGCTGAAGGACAAGAAACGCACCCTTT
>JAYRXB010000507.1:0-5840 GCA_041917735.1 Cyclobacteriaceae bacterium | reverse complement strand
TTATGCCGGTGACACTGCCGGATGTATCCAATGATGAGATTAAAAGGATTCTCCAGGTGCAGGATCAGATCATCAAGTCGGTTCCGGAGGTGAAGCGTGTGCTCGGTAAGGCGGGCCGGGCCAGTACGGCAACCGACAATGCGCCGATCAGCATGATCGAAACGATTATCCTCCTGAAGCCAAAGTCGGAGTGGAGGCCGGGGATCACAAAGAAAGACATTGTGAACGAGCTGGATGCCAAGTTGCAAATCCCCGGCGTAGTCAACGGATGGACGCAACCGATCATCAACCGGATCAACATGCTGGCGACAGGCATTCGGACCGACGTAGGCGTGAAAGTCTATGGACAAAACCTGGACACGCTCTACGCAGTTTCGGAACGCGTCAAGAGGGCACTGGAAGGAGTTCCTGGCGTAAAGGACCTCTACGTCGATCCGATCACAGGTGGAAAATACCTGGTGGTGGATGTCAACCGGGATGCCCTTGGACGCTACGGCCTGTCGGTCAGCGACGTCAACCTTGTCGTGGAGTCGGCGATCGGTGGCACACCCATCGGTCAGACCATTGAAGGCCGGCAGCGATTCAGCATCAGCGTCCGGCTCGCGCAGGATTACCGGCAGAGTATGGAGCAGTTGAAGCGAATACCCATGCGGACTCCGGCAGGCGGCACGGTTCCCCTTTCGTCGGTCGCTGAAGTTCGCGTCGAAGATGGACCTCCCATGATGGTCTCGGAGAACGCGATGTTGCGCGGGGCGGTATTGTTCAACGTGCGTGACCGCGATCTCGGCAGTACGGTGGAGGAAGCCATGGAAACCCTGAACCGTTCGCTTGGCGCATTACCGAGCGGATACTACCTCGAATGGAGCGGCCAGTACGAAAACCTGATTCGGGGCAAGCAGACGCTGATGGTTATTCTTCCGGTTGTTCTGCTGATCATTTTCATATCGCTTTACCTGGCATTCAAGTCAGTGCGGGAAGCGTTTCTCAGCCTCATTACCGTTCCGTTTGCCCTGATCGGGGGCGCCTACCTGGTGTACTTCTATGGCGTCAACCTGTCGGTTGCCGTGGCGGTAGGGTTTATCGCACTCTTTGGTATTGCGGTGGAGACGGGGGTTGTCATGGTCATCTACCTCAACGATGCCATGCGGCAATTGATACAGATACGGGGGAACTCGGCGGCTACCATTTCCCGGGAAGAGTTGAAAGAATATGTCGTTGCCGGCGCAGCCAAGCGCCTTCGCCCAAAGATCATGACCGTGTCGGTAGCGCTCTTTGGCCTGGTGCCCGTGCTGTGGGCCACCGGTGTGGGTAGCGATGTGATGCTGCCAATCGTCCTGCCCATGATCGGCGGTGTGCTCACTTCGTCTACGCACATTCTGCTGGTCACTCCGCTGATTTTTCTGATGACGAAGGAATACGAGCTCCGGAAGTTGGGTCGAATCGATATCGAGTAACCATGAAAACATTGAAAGCCATGAAGACATTGTCCATCAAGCTCACGACGGCAGTTTTGCTGGTTAGCCTGGTTTCAGCCCGGGCGCAGGTAATGACGCTCGATAGTGTCCTCCAGCGCATTGCACAACGCAACCCGATGCTCCAGGAATTTGAGCAGCGGGCCAAAGCACAAGAAGCCTATACGGCCGGAGCCAAAGGCTGGATGGCTCCGATGGTCGGAGCGGGAACGTTCATGACACCCTACCCGGGGCAGACGGTGGAAGAAGGCAGCAAAGGCAGCCTGATGATTACCGTTGAACAGAACATTCCCAACCCGGCAAAGCTGGCAGCCAATGAACGCTATTTTGCCTCGCGTTCCGCCGTGGAAACAGCAGGGAAGGAGAAGCAGTTCAACATCCTTCGTGCCGAAGCAAAAGCATCGTATTACCGTTGGCTGGTAGCAGAAGAGAAGCAGAAGGTACTTCGGGAAAGCGATCGCATTCTTGAGTTGATGCTCAAGCTGGCTCGCCTGCGTTACCCGTACAACCAGGGTAGCCTGGGTGCCATCTACAAGACAGAAGGAAGGCAACATGAGGTCAAGAACATGATGCTCATGACCCAGGGTGATGCGGAGGAGGCCTCCGCCCGCCTCAAGGCCCTGATGAACCTGCCGGCAGATGTTCCGCTATCCGTGGACACTACGTTGCGTCCGCGCTTCGATCGTTCACTGGCTGACGATACTGCATCCTTGCGCACGACGCGGAGCGACTTCCGCCAGCTTGACCGCACCATTGAAGTCATGCGGCTCAACCGGGAGCTTCAGCAGTACCAGGCCAAGCCGGAGTTCAGGCTACGGTTCGATCACATGCAGCCGCTTGGCCAGGGGATGCCCACCCAGTTTACCGCGATGGCCATGGTTTCCATCCCGATTGCACCGTGGTCTTCCAAGATGTACAAGTCGGAAGTGCGGGGTATGGAGTTTGAAATTGATGCCATGCGCCGGGGCCAGGAATCGATCCTGGTGGAGACCCGCGGCATGCTCTCCGGGATGACAGCTCAACTTCGGCGCATGGAGCAGCAACTCGACAACTACCGCCTGCGGATCCTGCCGGCTTTGCGCAAGAATTATGAAGCACTGATGGTGGCGTACGAGGAAAATCGGGAGACGCTTCCAGCCGTAGTGGATGGTTGGGAAGCTATGAATATGGCGCAGCTGGACTACACCGACAAGCTGAATGAATTCTACCAGATGCTGGTTCGCTACGACAAAGAAGTGGAACGCTAACCCTGCCTGTAAAATGAATAAGGCTATGAAGACATTTATGAAAGTCAGCCAGGTCCTCCTGCTGCTGGCCGTGGTATTGATGGCATGCAATTCGGGTGATAAGGGAACGGCCAGTGCCGACCAGTACACTTGCCCGATGCACCCGACGGTAATTTCATCGACCCAGGGGTCGTGCCCGGTATGCGGCATGGACCTGGTGCGAAAGGCCCGTGAAGGAGAAGAGGTGGTGATCACGGAAGCACTGGCGAAGCGGTTGCAACCACCGGATGAGTCGGTGATCGCCACGGCACGCACCACCCGGCCCGTTTATTCCAGGAAGCCACTGGAAGTCGCCGTGCAAGGAGTAGTGGCCTATGATACGCGATTTGTACAGACGATCGCGGCGCGAATTGGTGGCCGCGTGGAGAAGGTATACCTGCGCTATCCATACCAGGCGGTACGAAAGGGGCAACCCGTAGCGGAACTGTATAGCCCGGAGATGCTTGCCGCCCAGCGGGAATTGCTGTTCCTGATGAATACCGACAGTGCGAATACCGCGCTGATCGAATCTTCGAGGCAGAAACTGATGTTGTTGGGTGCTTCACCGAAACAAATCGATGCCTGGGTGAGGTCTGGCGACGTCGAGCCGCGCATCACCGTGTTCAGCCCGCTTGACGGGTACGTGATTGTGCAGGGATCATCGATGCCAACTGTTTCCACTACTCCGGCAGCCACCGGTGGAGGCATGGGTGAAGGAATGAACGCCACACCAGTGGCTGCATCAGTCACCCCTGCCGCTTCCGGAGGAACCACGCTGATTCGCGCGGGAGATTACGTGGCTCGCGGCCAATTGCTTTTCACGATCGCCAGCGAGGAAGCCATGCGCCTGGAGTTCAATGTTCCTGTGCACCAGGTGGGAACCCTGCATGAAGGTGACCGGCTTAGCATTGAAGTAAATGGCGGCGGAAAGCGTGAAGCTACCGTTGACTTCGTTCAACCTTTTTACGAGAACGATGAGGTGCTCCAGAAAATCCGTGCCTACGTTCGGGATCGTTCCTTGCGGATTGGCCAATTGGTCCATGCGACCTTGTATGCCGAATCCGCAGAGGCCTTGTGGGTCCCACGCAGCGCCGTCGCCGACCTGGGCAAAGACCAGGTTGTTTTTGTGAAGGACCGCGGCGTGTTCAAACCACGGCGGGTACAGACAGGTCTTCGGACCGACGGCTGGTACGAGATCAGAAATGGCCTTGCCTCAGCAGAAGACATTGCCGAAGAGGCAGCCTTCCTGGTGGATAGTGAAAGTTTTATCAAAACCGACCAAGACAAATGAAATGCTTCATCCTGTCAAACCGCAAATCCTGGAGTGGCATACTGTTGCTCGTTGCCATGCTTGCCTGTACGGGTACACCTACGCATGAGCACCAGGCGGAGGCGGACACCTACACCTGTCCCATGCATCCGGAGGTGACACAACCAGGACCTGGCAAGTGCCCGGTCTGCGGAATGGACCTGGTGAGAAAGACAACCCCGTCCTCGTCATTCGAGGGCTTGATGCTGAGTGACAGCCAGGTTCGACTGGCAAATGTCACAACACGCAAAGTGACGAGGCAGCAGGTCGGAAATTCCATCCTCTTGAATGCACGACTGACTGCAAACCTGGACCGCACCGTTGTGGTCAGCAGCCGTACCGCCGGCCGCATTGACCGGCTGCACATCCGGGAGACGGGCCGTACCCTGAAAGCAGGATCGCCGTTTCTGGAATTGTACAGCGAAAACCTTCTCACGTTGCAGCAGGAGTACTTGCTGGCGGTCGAACAAGCGAAGACCCTGGGTGCGCGGTATGAATCCTTTGCCACTTCGGCGCGAAAGAAGCTGATTCGATATGGTATGACCGATGCCCAGGTGGACGCGCTGACCCGCACGCATGCAACGAGTGAGCGCGTGACTTACCTGGCTCCTGTCGGGGGACTGATTGCGGAAATCGCCGTGTCAGAAGGGCAGTACGTGGAAGAAGGCACGCCACTCTATCGGCTGGAAGATCTTCGTCAGCTGTGGGTGGAGGCGGAGTTGTATGCTTCGGAGGCAAATGCTGTTAGCCCCGGAGAGCGCGTGGAGGTCTTCCTTCCTGGAACGTCGAAGGAGCCACTTTCGGCTACGGTAACCTTCATCAGCCCGGAATACACCGACAATGGGCAGGTCGTCATTCTTCGCGCGGTGCTCGACAATCCATTCCTGGAATACCGGCCTGGCATGCCCGCTGAAGTTGTCATCCGTCATTCGGTGCGTATGGCTATTTCCGTCCCTTCCGACGCCGTTATACAAAGTGCCAGCGGCGCGCACGTGTTTGTTATGACAGATAGGAATACCTTTGCGCGTCGATCGGTGAGGCCCGGCATAGAAGATGCCCATCGACTGGAAATCCTTTCGGGATTACAGGAAGGCGAACAGGTGGTTGTAACCGGCGCTTACCTGCTACACAGTGAGATGATCCTGAAGGGAATCGGCAGTCAAACTTCGCATCAACATTAATCAAAACAAGTAATAACCCTTAAAACAGTACAACATATGAAAATCAGATCCCTGCTTACACTTGTATTCGCCCTCGTAGTCATTTTTACCACGACTCAATGCGGAGGTCCCAAGAAGGATGACAGCATGGCATCGGCCACCGAGCATGCATCCGGATCGGAAGACGCCGCAACGGCAACCGGCCCGTTGTTTGAAGTGGATAAGCTCTTCCAGGAACAGCTGGTGCGCGTGCTTCAGAATTACCTCAAGGTGAAAGACGCCTTTGTTGCTTCGGATGCAGCGTTGGTTAAAGCCGAGGCGGGCAACCTGAGAAACGTTATCAAGGCGGTGGATGCAAAAATGCTAACCGGCCCGGCGCTCAATGACTGGTCAAATTACAGCAACAACCTCGAGATGTCGCTTTCAGAAATTTCCGGAACCGATGACATCGAAGCCCAGCGTACGGCTTTCAGCACGCTTTCGGACAACCTTTACAAAAGCATCAAGGCCTACGGTCTTGGCACGATGACCGCATACTACGAGTTCTGCCCGATGGCGTTCAATGACCAGGGTGGCTACTGGCTTAGCGACAGCAAAGAGATTCGCAATCCGTACTTCGGCGACAAGATGCTCA
>JAYRXB010000506.1:0-3102 GCA_041917735.1 Cyclobacteriaceae bacterium | reverse complement strand
GGTGCAGCGGCGCTTCCACCCGGGGATATTTCTCGTCGAGGATCGCCAGGATATCCTGGACCTTCTCTGCTTTGGTCATTAAGGGTACAAGAGGTATTTAAGGCGGATGGCCCGGAACGCATCCAGTTCCGGTCCCCAGCTTTTCTTGATTTCTCCCTCCGTCATCCCGGCGCGGATTTGTTCTTTGAGTTTTGTTGTGCCGGCCAGTTTGTCGAAGTAAGGGATGAAGAATTTGTCTTTATCCGGAAACGCCTGGTACATCGCTACCAGGTATTTCAGCGTCACACCTTCGGGGATCGGCTCCTTGCGCATGTCCAACCCGAAACACAGTTGATCCTTCAGCTTCGGGTTCTTGTCCATGCCGTCGATCGAGACGGGTGTAAACGAATAGGGCTGCCCCTTCAGGTCTGGATGCCCGGTTACTTCAAAGGGATTGAGTGTTCCCCGTCCAATGCTGAGCGCTGTTCCTTCGAAGAGGCACGTGGAAGGATACATGCCGATGGCGTGATCGTTGGGGAGGTTGGGAGAGGGCTTTGCGCCCACCGGGAGCCTGTCGCCATGCTTCCATCCCTTCATGCTGATAACCTCCAATTGGCATGTGCGACTCTCCGCCAACCAGCCTTCACCGTTAATCATGCGGGCGTATTCGCCAATCGTCATGCCGTGGGCGATGGGAATGGGATGCATCCCGACAAACGACTTTTGTTCCGGGTTGCGAACAGGGCCGTCCACGTACCCGCCGTTCGGGTTGGGGCGGTCCAGCACGATCAGTTTTTTTCCGTTTTCTGCACAGGTTTCCATCAGGTAATGCAGTGAACTGATGTACGTGAAGAACCGAACGCCGACATCCTGGATGTCGAAAACAATGACATCCACATCAGCCACCTGTTCGGGTGTGGCCTTGTAGTTCTTTCCATACAGGGATACCACGGGCACGCCGGTTCGGGCATCAAGGCCATCTTTGATTTCCTCTCCGGCGTCAGCAGTACCGCGGAAACCGTGCTCGGGTCCAAAGATTTTCACGAGGTTGACGCCACGTGCCTTCAGGGTGTCGGCGAGGTGTCGGGACCCAACCTGGGCCGTGTGGTTCACCATCAGCGCGATGCGCTTGCCGGAAAGCTTGGGCACCAGCAAGTCAAGCTGGTCGGCCCCGGTGAGGACGCGCTCACGCTGCCCGCAGGCCACCAGCGGCACCAGGAGAAGAAGGAGTAAAAGTCTTTTCATTTTGCGTTCTTTACGGAGCAGGTAAAATTACGGCAATCTTGAACCTTTCCTATTTCATCGCCCGGCGAATCAGCAGCGGCCAACGGTCTGGCCTGGCGTCTGCCATCTACACGATTGCCATTGCCACCCTTTCGGTTGGACTAGCGGCATCCATCGTGGCGTTTCTGATCATGGAGGGGTTTCAATCGGCCGTCAAGAACAGGGTCTACAGTTTTAGTGCCAATATCCTGGTCACCAAACTCACCCTGAGCAATTCGATGGAAGAGCAACCCATCTCCATCAATGTTCCGCTTTTCCGCGATCCGTCGCAGTATCCAAACGTCCGTCACGTTCAAGCCTACAGCCACAAGACCGGGCTGATCAAGAATGAGGGCGACGTATTGGGTATCGTGCTCAAAGGCGTGGAGTCGTCGTTTGACCGGGCGTCGTTCAGCCAAAACATGGTGGAGGGCCGTTTCCTGGATTTCCCGGACAGCGGCTATTCCCGGGATGTGGTGATCAGCAAAGTCATTGCCAACAAGCTTCGCATCAAGACGGGCGACGCCATCACGGTTCATTTTTTCCAAGACCCTCCCCGGTTTCGTCGCCTGAACGTTGCCGGCATATACGAGACGAATCTCTCCGACTATTTTGACAATAAGTTCATCCTGGGTGACCTTCGGCTGATCCAACGGCTTAACGATTGGCCCGACAGTGTTGCGGGCGGCCTCGAGGTTTTTGTGGATGACCTCGCCAAGGTTGACGACACATACACCCAGATCGGTGAATCGATGGACTTTGACCTGCTCGTTGAAAAAGTCAGCGACCGGTATGTCCAGGTGTTTGAATGGCTCGGCCTTGTAAGTCGCCAGGTGAAAATTCTCCTCGGTGTAATTCTCATCGTGGTTTGTGTCAATATGATTTCAGTAGTGTTGATCCTGGTCATGGAGCGAACCCAGATGATTGGTATGCTGAAGGCGTTGGGAAGCACCGAGCGCACCATCCGTTCGGTCTTTGTTTACCAGGGTGTCAACCTGATGGTTCGTGGGGTGTTGCTCGGGAATGTCATCGGGCTGGGATTGTGCTTTATTCAGGACCGGTTCAAGATCATTGGCCTGAATCCCCACGACTACTACATGAGTTATGTTCCGATCGGCTGGGATTGGCCGATGGTTATTTCCTTGAATGTCCTGATGTGTGCGGTCGTCGTCTTGGTGCTTTGGATTCCTACGGCGATTATTTCCCGCATCGCACCGATCAAGGCTATCCGATTTGATTAGGCTGGTCTGGGCGCCGGTAGTTGCGGAACCAGCTCCAGACTTTCATCTGGATAACCCCCAGGAATGCCTCGCGGAAAATGCGCGTTGACATTTTGGATTGACCCCGTGTACGGTCCGTAAAGATGATGGGCACTTCGGTCAGTTTGAAACCAAATTTCCAGGCTGTGAACTTCATTTCGATCTGAAACGCATAGCCCACGAAGTGGATTTTGTCGAGGTTGATGGTTTCCAATACCGATCGGCGGTAGCAAACAAACCCAGCGGTGGTGTCCTGGATGTTCATGCCGGTAATGAACCGTACATACATGCTGGCACAATACGACATCAGGACGCGCCCCATGGGCCAGTTCACGACGTTGACACCGGTGACATACCTGGATCCAATGGATAAGTCGGCGCCATCCTGGGCACAGGCCGCCAGCAGGCGATTGAGGTCCTTTGGGTCGTGCGAGAAGTCCGCGTCCATTTCCAGGAAAAACCCGTAACCCTCCCGCAGGCCAAAACGGAATCCCTCGATGTAGGCAGTCCCCAACCCCAATTTCCCTTTGCGCTCCAGCAGGTGAAGTCTTTTTTCGCCGGTATTGTACCGGGCTTGTAGTCGCTTGACCGCCTCCCCCGT
>JAYRXB010000505.1:0-3905 GCA_041917735.1 Cyclobacteriaceae bacterium | reverse complement strand
CCTTCCACGAGGCCAACGCCCACAAACAAGGTGTGGTAGAAAGTAGGCACCCGGCGACTGAACCATTCATCAAACTTGTCCACCTTCTCGTCGTTGACAAATTTCTTCTGCTTGTAGTTGAACGGAAACTCGATCTCGTAGCCGGCATAAACGAAGCGGCCATCGAAGTTCCCGGCCTTGATGCCGATCGGGAGACCCACGGTATAGTTGCGGCTCTTGTAGTACGTGCCCGGGTTGGCAGGGTCGTCATAACTGAATCCCACGTTCCGGATGCTAAACCCGGTAATGATACCGAAGTGATCCGTGAGGTCGTGGTGGACCATCGTCTGAATGTTGAAGAAGGGAGAAAAACGGATGGTGTTGGAAGCCGTTTGCCCGTTGATGGTCGGGTTGGCGAACGAGAAAATCAACTCGCCGCCCGTAGTGGAATAGGTTTTCTTTTGGGCAGCCAACGGCAGTGCTGCCAGTACAAACGCACAAAATGTCAGAACTCTCATGAATTGGAATGTTAAGCCGCAAAGGTAATGACCATACCCGACGTAACAATGATCTTGATCAGTTTGCGATAGCCGCTTCCAGGCCAGCAAAACTCCCCGTAGCCCGACTCGAAAAGGGGCTCACAAATTTTAAGTACCTTTTCATCGGTTACGCTGACGTGAAAGAAACTTCCATGAAAAAACTATTCCTGGCTCTCCTCCTGCTGACACCGCTATTGTCATTCCCACAATCCGCTGCGCCCGTAGCCATCAAGGCCGATCGCATCCTTACCGGAGATGGCAAGGAAATTTCTACTGCGGTCGTCCTCATCACCGGGGACCGCATTACGGCCGTTGGAAAGGCGTCCGATGTGAAGATTCCGGCGGGAGCTCCAGTCATCGACCTGAAAGGCTATACCCTCATGCCCGGTTTCATGGACGCCCATACCCACCTCGCGTCCATTGACGACGACGGCGGCGACCTGGCCGCACTGAAAGAGACACCGGCCCATGGCGGCATCTATTCTGCCATCAATGCGCGAAAGACCCTGGAGGCAGGGTTTACCACGGTGCGCGAAGCGGGTTCCCTGGGCTATGTTGACGTGGCCATCCGCGACATCATCAACCGGGGATTGACACCCGGGCCCCGCATCCATGCGTCGGGGCCCGCGCTTGGCACCACCGGCGGGCATGCCGACGTCAACGGATGGAGCCCGATGCTGGACCTTCCCGGCACCGGTGCCATCGTCAATGGCGCCGATGAATTCCGCAAGCAAGTACGACTGAATGTGAAATACGGTGTGGATCAAATCAAGATCGTAGCAACGGGCGGCATCCTCTCGGTGGGCGACGCCGTGGGTGCACCACAGATGACCGAAGAAGAACTGAACGCCGCCGTGACCGAAGCGCGCCGGCTCGACCGCAAGGTGATGGCACATGCCCATGCCGGCGACGGATTGCTGGCCGCGGTGAAGGCTGGAGTCGCCTCCATCGAACACGGAAGCCTGGTCAGTGACGAGACTATCGCCGAGATGAAAAAGCGCGGAACGTACCTCGTGCCGACCTTGATTATTCTTGAAGAGATTGTCCGCGATGGCGCAAAGCGCGGTGTGCCAGAGTACGCCTTGAAGAAAGCCAAAGCCATTGCCGCAGAACGGCGCGTGCGTCTGCGCGCAGCCTACGAGGCGGGAGTACTCTTTGCTCTCGGTACCGATGCCACAAGCAACATCCACGGCCGCAACGGAGAGGAGTTCAAGTACATGGTTGATATCCTCGGCGCCACCCCCATGGACGCCATCACCATCGGCACCCTCAACACGGCCAAATTGTTGGGCGTAGACAAAGATCTCGGGACGGTGACTGCCGGCAAACTGGCCGACCTGGTCGCCGTGCGTGGCAACCCCCTTACGGATATTACCTTGCTGCAACGACCAGGGTTTGTGATGAAGGGTGGCGTCGTGGTCAAGAACAACTAGGCCCCATAACAATGCAAGGACTCATTTGTTAGAAATAGAGATACAAAGTCCCCTACCATGAATCTGTCTCCCCTCCGTAGTCTGGTGCTCCTTATTGTCATGGTGACCTTCAGTGCGCAGGCACAAAAGAAGGCTTCTCCAGCAAGTCCCTCCCGGCCCAACGTACTGATCATCTGCACCGATGATGTTGGAATTTGGAACGTTGGCGCCTACAGCCACGGCATGATGGTGCCTACGCCACAAATCGATCGCCTGGCGAAGGAAGGGATGTTATTCACGGATCACTACGCGGCACCGACCTGCACACCCGGCCGAGCGATGCTGATTACCGGACAGCTGCCCATTCGCACGGGTCTCACTACCGTGGGTATGGCCGGCTCTCCCATCGGTCTCAGTGAAAAGGATCCTACGCTGGCAGAAGTACTGAAGACACAAGGCTACCGCACCGGTCAGTTTGGCAAGAACCATCTCGGCGACCGCAACGAACATTTGCCTACCGTGCACGGCTTCGACGAGTTCTACGGAAATCTTTACCACCTTAATACTGAGGAAGAGCCCTTCCTTGCCTCATGGCCGAAAGATCCGGGCTTCGACGACCGCTACCGTCCACGCGGCGTGCTGGACTGCAAGGCCACGCAAGTCGATGACCCTACGGTAGACGGCCGCTTTGGCCGGGTGGGCAAACAAACCATCAAAGACACCGGACCTCTGGATCCCAAGCGCATGGAGACGGTAGACGATGAGTTCACCTCGCGGGCAACCGACTTCATGGAGCGTGCCGTGAAAGCCGGCGAACCCTTCTTTGTCTGGCACAACCCGACGCGCATGCACATCTACACGCACCTCCGCCCGGAGCGCCGAAACCTCGCTACCCCACACTCATCGGAATTTGATCTCTACGGCAGCGGAATGATGGAACTGGACATGTTGGTGGGAACGTTGCTCCAGAAGCTCGAACAGCTCAAGGTGGCTGACAACACCATCGTGATTTTCACCACCGACAATGGCGCGATGGCCGACTGGTTCCCGGACGGCGGCACCACGCCCTTCCGCGGCGAGAAAGCCACCACCTGGGAAGGCGGTGTGCGCGTTCCCTTTCTCGTTCGCTGGCCGGCGAAGATTCCGGCCGGGTCCGTTTCCAACGGCATCCAGGACCACACCGACATTTTCGCTACCGTCGCTGCCGCCGCCGGAGTTCCCGATGTAGCCACGAAGCTTCGGGATTCCCACCGTGTTTATATCGATGGGGTAAACAACCTGGACCACTGGACCAAGCGCACCGCCTCCAGTCGCGCGGTGTACTATTATTACAATGAGAGTGACTTGACAGGAGTACGAATAGGCAACTGGAAATCACACTTCATGCAACGAGAGGGTTTTTTTGATTACAACAAGCCCAGCGCGTTGCTCTTTAACCTAAGGCAGGATCCATTCGAAAAACACGACCAGTGGAAATCACGGGAGGTCGCCATGCGGCTGGGAGTAGCCTGGGGCGGCCAGGTCCAGGACGCGATCGGCGCCCACCTGAAGACCCTGGCAGAATTCCCTCCCCGGCAGAAGGGCGGGACGCTGAGGCCGGGGGGAAAGTGATTCAGGACTCTGCTGACAAAACAAAAATGGCAACCACATTATTGACGGCCTTGCGCATGAATCGGGCAGGGTGCTTTTGCACCTCATGAATGGCTGGTAAAGATCTACAACAAGAATTGCACGTAGCTTGGTATGGCTAGCTGATTTCCTATATTGCTTACACAACTTTGTTCAGTTATGAATACCCAGGACTACAATAAGTGGCTACAAGATCCCGCAGTCTTAAAAGTAGACGATCATTCAAGCATTGAGCTTATCGATGAAGCAAATAGAATCCTTGTACTGATTTTTTGGTCACATAGAGGCGCCTTCCCCAACAAAATCGGAAGCCCCGATGAAAGCGACCGTTTCATAATTAATGTCT
>JAYRXB010000504.1:0-2331 GCA_041917735.1 Cyclobacteriaceae bacterium | reverse complement strand
ATTTTCGATCTCGTTGTAGGTAGGGGTGATGACAAGTGCGCGGGTCACAGGAAGGCAGTGAAACAAACTTAGCGAAAAAGGGATGATATTTGGGGCATGAGCCGATGCGTTTTTCTGGACAGGGATGGGGTCTTGAACAGGGATAATCCCAACTATACCTACACCATTGAGCACTTTGATATCCTTCCCGGTGTGGTCGAGGCCCTGGCCATGCTAAAGAATTCCGGCTATCTTCTTGTCGTGGTCACCAATCAATCCGGCATCGACAAGGGGATCTACACCATCGATCAGATGAAGGAGTGCCATGCTTACCTGCAGCAGGTATGTGATGGCGCAATTGATCACTTCTATTTTTCACCCTATCACCGGACAATCAACGAATCGCTCCTCACCAAGCCCCGCTCACTCATGTTTGAGAAGGCCATAGCGAAGTTTGGGATCGATACAGACCAATCGTGGATGGTGGGCGACCGCAGCCGTGACCTGATCCCGGCCCGGTCGCTGGGCATACGGACAATTCAAATCGGCGATGAAGTGGAGGAAGAGCACCGCGGTGATTACACGGTGGGCAGCCTGCTGGAGGCTGCTCAACTGATTGTTTCGAGGTGATCGCCACGAATTACACGAATTAACACTAGTTCATTCGGGCTAATTCGTGCCATTCGTGGCAAAACCCATTAAGCCATTTCCAGTTCGCTGACCTTTGTTTCCTTGGCCAGCTTGGTCTGGAGTTCCATCGGAACCGCTACAAACTCGGCAAACTTCTGTGAGAATGATCCTCGTCCCTGGGTAATCGACCGCAGGGTGGTGGAATAGCGATCGAGTTCAGCAAGGGGCGTGCGTGCCTTGATCACCTGGTAGTGACCCTTGGTATCGATGCCCATGATCAGCGACCTACGGGTTTGTAAATCGCCCATGACGTCTCCCACGACTTCTTCCGGCACCATGACCTCGAGGTCATAGATGGGCTCAAGAAGTTGCGGCTGTGCCTGCATGAACGCATCCTTGAAGGCCATCATTCCTGCAATCTTGAATGAAATGTCGTTGCTGTCGACCGGGTGCATTTTGCCGTCGTAGACGCACACGCGCACATCGCGGACATAGGACCCCGTAATCGGTCCTTCCTCCATCTTGGCCATGACGCCTTTAAGGATTGAAGGAATAAACCTGGCGTCGATTACCCCGCCTACGATGCAGTTGTAAAAGGCCAGTTTTCCGCCCCACTCCAGGTCGATGAATTCCTTGCCCCGTACACTGTAGTCAGTGGGTTCGGGCATGCTTTCGAAATAGGGTTCCACCTTGAGGTGAACTTCGCCGAACTGCCCGGCACCACCCGATTGCTTTTTGTGGCGGTAGCTTGCCGTGGCCGATTTCCGGATGGTCTCGCGGTATGAGATCTTGGGAGTGACGAAATCCACATGCAGGTTATACATTTTTTCCAGGAACCACTTGCAAACCATCAGGTGGAGTTCACCCTGGCCGGAGATAATCAATTGCTTCAATTCCCTCGAGTAGGCAACGTCAAGGGTGGGATCTTCCTGGTGAATTTTGCTCAGCACCTCGCCAATTTTCTCGTCGTCGTTCTTGCTCTTGGCTACGACGGCTGTTCGTATGCGAGGTTCGGGAAAGGCAATGGGCTGAATGGTCACCTCTTTTCCTTTTTCGCAGAGGGTTTGGTTCGTGAACGTATTCTTGAGTTTTAGGGTGGCGCCGATGTCTCCCGCCACCAGTTTCTCAACCGATTGACGCGTCTTGCCATCCATGATGAAGAGTTGATTGAATCGTTCGGAGGCGCCGGTGGTGGTGTTAACCAGTTCACTGGCTTGCGTCACGGTGCCGGAGATAACCTTAAAGAACGAGATCTTGCCCAGGTTGGGCTCCAGGTGCGACTTGAATACAAAGAGTACCGTGGGTCCGCCGGGGTTGTAGGGTACGTCCTTGCCCTCGGTGCTGACTTCCGGTTTGGCTTCGCGGGGCATCGGGGCTACGTTGTCGATGAAGCCCATCATGCGGCCACTGCCCATGTTCTTTTTGGCGCTCATGCAGAAAACCGGGAAGACATCGTGGTGAATCATCCCGAGTTTGAGGCCTTCACGCATCTCGTCTTCATCCAGCGTGCCATTGGCGAAATACCGCTCCATGAGCTTTTCATCATTTTCTGCGGCCTTTTCCACCAGTGCATTGTGCAGTTCGTTGGCTCTTTCCTTTTCAGCGTCGGGGATTGGCAGTTTTTCCGGCTTTCCGCCTTCGGTAGGGAACTTGTACATCACCATCTTGAGGAGGTCAATGATGGCATTGAACCCTTCACCCTGGTTGAGCGGGTATTGCATT
>JAYRXB010000503.1:0-3274 GCA_041917735.1 Cyclobacteriaceae bacterium | reverse complement strand
GAGGGAATCGATCCCTTTGAGTACTTCTTTGGTCCGAACACGCCGCGTCAACGCGGCCCGAGCCAAAGCTCTGGCAGCGGCGTGATCATCAATGCAGAGGGTTATATCGTTACGAACAATCACGTCGTGGCGGGTGCTGACGTTGTGGATGTCACACTCTTCGACAACCGCTCGTTCAAGGCCGAAGTGATTGGAACAGATCCAGACACGGATCTCGCCCTGGTAAAAATTAATCAGAAGTCACTCCCTTACCTTTCATTCGTCAACTCGGATGAGTCAAAGGTGGGTGAATGGGTTTTGGCTGTGGGCAACCCGTTCAATCTGAATTCCACGGTGACCGCAGGAATCATCAGCGCAAAAGGCAGAAACATCAATATCATCAACTCCAATGAACGGTCCGAAGCTGGCAATACAGCCATCGAGTCGTTCATCCAGACTGATGCCGCGATCAATCCGGGCAACAGCGGGGGGGCATTGGTGAATCTCTCCGGCGGCTTGCTGGGCATTAACACGGCCATCGCGAGCCCAACGGGTGCCTACTCCGGTTATGGTTTTGCCATTCCATCAAACATTGTGAGCAAAATTGTTCAGGACCTTCTGACCTATGGAACCGTCCAGCGCGGTTGGCTCGGCATTCAAGTGGGAAGTGTAAACAGCGATTTGGTAAAGGAAGAGGACCTGGCTGTCAATGAAGGTGCCTTTGTAAGTGGATTCGGTGACATGGAGGAAAAGAGTGCGGCCAAGCAGGCCGGCATTCTGCAAGGCGATGTCATAACCAAATTGGACGAGACGCCGATCAAATCAAGTTCGGCCTTGATCGAGTACATTGGTCGCAAGCATCCTGGTGACAAAGTAGACGTTACGGTTAACCGCAAAGGCAAAGAAAAGATTATACCGGTTGTGCTCAAGAACCGCGAAGGCAGCGTGGGAACGGTAAAGCGCGAGGAGCGTGATGCCGTTGCTTCGCTTGGCATTGATCTCGAGGAGGCAGATCCAAAACTGTTGAAAAGGCTTGAAATTGCCACCGGAGTCAGGGTAAAGTCCCTTTCCAATGGTAAGGTGACACGGTATACCGACATGCGGGAAGGTTACATTATCACGTCGGTAGACAATAAACCCGTAAAGTCCGTTAAGGAGGTTAACGACATAATCAAGAACAAAAAGCCCGGCGAGCTTCTCACGTTTGCCGGCGTGTATGAAAACTTCTCGCGAGAGTATATCTATTCGCTCAGAATGTAGTTTAACTAATCCACGTTTACGTATGAGGAGACTGTTTAAGAAGGGTGACCGCGTCCGCAATCGAGTGGACGGCAAGGTCATGGAGGTATTGAAGTACCTGAAGAAGAACCTGGTGGAGGTGCGCTGGTTTGATCTCCGATCGAAGGAAGTGCACACCGACCGCATCAAGGAAGACAACTTGTCCAAAGCGGCATAATACCAAAGCCCCCGGCCGAATCCCGCGGGGCTTTTTCTTTCCCTTTTCTTCGCATTCACCTGAATAACTTTATCCCGTACCTTTAGGCCAAATCAAGGCGTATCAAAAAGTTTGAGATTCCGCAGCATTACCGGTCTTCCCTGAGCAGCCGGGTAAAGGAATTCCGCAAGGTCAAAGACATGCGGAAGCAGGATTTCACACCCACAACCCTCGATTTCGGACCCGTTCAGTTTATTCTCGCCCGACACTTTGGCTTTTGCTATGGGGTGGAGAATGCGATTGAAAAGAGTTACAAGGCCCTGGAAGAGAACCAGGATAAACGCGTCTTTCTGCTGAGCCAAATGATTCACAATCCGGAGGTCAATGCAGACCTTCAGGATCGTGGCATTCGCTTCATCCTGGATACGGATGGCGCTCAACTTATTCCCTGGGAACAAATTCAACCTTCCGACATCGTAATCATCCCTGCGTTTGGCACCACGCGTGAAATCGAGGAATTGCTGAAAGACAAGGGCGTGAACATTCAACCGTACAATACCACGTGCCCATTTGTGGAAAAGGTCTGGAATCGTGCAGCCAAACTCGGTACGGAGAATTACACGGTTGTTATCCACGGCAAACCCAGGCACGAAGAAACCCGAGCAACCTTCTCCCACAGTGCCCAGAGCGCCCCTTCGGTCATTATCAGGGACATGAACGATGCGATTGAACTCAGCAATTTCATCCTGGGACACAGAAGCAAGGCTGAGTTTTACGAACAATACCGCGGGAAGTATTCCATGGGCTTCCAGCCCGATCTTCACTTTCAGCGAATTGGGGTAGTCAATCAAACCACCATGCTGGCTACGGAGACCGCATCCATTGCAGATTTTCTGAAGCAGGTGATGGTCCGCAAGTATGGTGCGGAAAACATCAGCAACCACTTTGCCGATACGCGGGACACCTTGTGCTATGCAACCAACGACAATCAGGACTCCACCCTGGAGTTATTGAAACTTGAGGCTGACCTCGCTATTGTCGTCGGGGGGTACAACAGTTCGAACACATCCCACATTGTAGAATTGTGCGAACAAAAATTTCAAACGTTCTTCATCAATTCCGACACGGAAATCAAGTCGCGTGATGAAATTCATCACTTTGACTATCCGGCGAAAATGAACCGCATCACCTATTCCTTCTTACCCGACAAGAGCCCCCTAAAGGTTATTGTTACCAGTGGCGCCTCCTGCCCGGACACCGTGGTCGATCGCGTCATACTGAAAGTCCTCAGCTACTTCCAGGGTACGCGGGCTGTTGAAGATGTGATGCAGGGCTTCCGCTAACCCAGGGTTTATTGCGGCAAGGGCTTTCTGATCCACGTTCTGTCGATCCATTGGAGCGCCAGGATAAACAGCACCGCAAAAGTCACCAAGCCCGCATACGATGACAAAAACGTAAAGACCCCAATGGACATTGAAAAGTCCGTGACGATCGTGGCTATGATCAGTACAATCACAAACAAGGTTACGCCTGCCACCAACCAGGGCATATCGCGCGACGTGTACTTGTCCCTAACCGCTGTAACGACACGGTCTGCAAACCCGTGAGGCAGCGTGTACGCTGGTTCTCGACGAAGCGCTTCAAATAGTGTATGGTACAACCTGCCATCTTCACTGGCCGGAGTAGAGCCCTTCTCCACGCGCTCCTGCAATTCCTGGTCGTTCATATCGGTTGGGTAATCCTGAGCTTGCTCAATTTCTCTTTTAACAGTTGACGTGCACGGAAGAGGTAGCTTTTCACCGTTCCCTCCGGCATTTTCATGATTTCTCCGATTTCCGAATAGCTCATACTATCAAGATG
>JAYRXB010000502.1:0-5151 GCA_041917735.1 Cyclobacteriaceae bacterium | reverse complement strand
GCCGTTGCTTTGAAAGACCGTGTTCAACGTTCCGCCCAGTCCAGCCTTCTCGGGCAGCGGCGCCGGGTTGACGACGATGACGCCGCCCAGCGCGTCGGTTCCATATTTAATTGCCCCAGCGTCCTTGATCACCAGGATGTTGGATGCGATGAACGGGTCTATTTCCGGCGCGTGTTCAGCACCCCATTGCTGGCCCTCCTGCCGGATGCCATGGTTGAGGATCAGCACGCGCTGGCTGTGCACGCCGTGAATCACCGGCTTGAAGATGCCGGGGCCAGCCTGCACGGTATTGACACCGGGCAATGCCTTGAGCGACTCCCCGAGCGATTTGCCCGCTGTCTTGTCGAGGCTGGCACCTTCCAACACCGCGAACGTAGTAGACTGCTCTACCTGTTCGCGCTTCTCTTCGACTACCACTTCCTGGAGGTTCTTCGACTCCGGCAGCAAGGTGACCGCAACTTTCTGGTCGCCCGCAACAGCACGGACAACCTGGGTAGCATAGCCTACGAAGCGGGCTTCCAACACGACCTCCCCCGGGCAAAGGTTAGTGAAGCGGAAAGACCCGTCCGGGTTTGTGGCCGTGCCACGCTCCTGCCCCTGGATGAGCACCTCCGCATTCGCCATCGCCACACCCGCCTCGTTGAGGACACGACCCTCCAGGGTAAGCGTGCACGCTTCCTGTGCCCAGCCGAAGATGGGTGAGAGCAACAACCACAAGGAAAGAAAAGTGAGACGCATGCAATCCGGAAAAGTGAATCGTTCGAACACCGCATCGCACGAAGCGGTGGTCCTCACCCGCTAGCGAGTCAGGACAAAAGAAACGTTCAGCAAACCGGGGGAGCCCGGCCTCGTAAGTCGCCGGCAACAGGGAGGAGAACGGCGGGCGAAGGGCCTGCCTGGAAGAAGGAAGCAAAGGAATGAACCGATACAGAAGCCACCGTAGAGGGCTCCGCATCCATTACGGCATCCAATACGCAAACGGGGCAAGCGGAACCCGAATCGGAATCCGACTGCAAGGCAACCGGGTGACAGTCGGGCGTACCCTGGTGGGTGTGCAGCAGCGACAGCCCCGCCTGGGTGAATAACACCACCAGGAGCAGGAATACTGCGGAAAATCGGAAAACCGACTGCTTGTTCACGGTTGCAAATATAGGCCACCCGCACCTTATCTCCAGACCGTTCAAAAAAACGTCGTTCAGTCATTTTTTAGATTCGTCTAAATTTTTATTTTTGTGGTCCTAAATATCAAGTGTTGGTCGCGCGCATACTTTTCCTTCTCGTTTGGGCCGCTCCTGCCTTCGGGCAAACGGGCACCCTGCGCGGAACCGTACGCTCCGGCGGCCAGCCGGTGGAATTTGCGAACGTGGGCATCCCGGCAACGTCGTTGGGCACGTCCGCCGACGCGAGCGGTCGGTTTGTGCTCTCCGGTGTGCCCGTAGGAAGGCGAGAAGTGCAGGCTTCCGCCGTGGGGTATCGGCCCGCATCGCGCACGGTGACCGTTCAGGAAGGAAAAGATACGGTGGTTGAAATCGAACTTCTGGAGGACAATGCGGAGCTCAAGGAGGTGGTGGTGACCGGGACGCTCAAGGAAGTAACCCGGCTGGCCTCACCGATACCGGTCGAAGTATACAGTCCGGCGTTTTTCAAAAAGAACCCGACGCCCAACATCTTCGAATCACTGAGCGTTGTGAACGGGGTCCAGCCGCAAGTCAATTGCAATGTTTGCAACACCGGCGACATCCACATCAACGGCCTGGAAGGACCGTACACCATGATCCTCATCGACGGGATGCCCATCGTCAGCAGCCTCTCCACGGTCTACGGCCTTGCGGGAATTCCCAACAGCCTCGTAAAACGGATGGAGATCATCAAAGGCCCCGCTTCAACCCTGTACGGTTCAGAGGCCGTGGGTGGCGTGATCAACATCATCACCCAAGACACGGAGGCAGCTGCCCGGTTGCGCGCCGATGCCTTTGCCACGACCGTCGGGGAATACAACATTGACCTAAGCAGCGGGGTCAACGCCGGTCGCTCGCGCGGGCTGATCGGCCTCAACTACTTTGATTACAGCACGCCCCGCGACGTCAACGGCGACAATTTCACCGATGTCACACTCCAGAAACGCACTTCGGTCTTCTCCAAGTGGTCGTTTCACCGGCCTTCCGGAAAGAATGCTTCCCTCGCGGTGCGGTACGTCTATGAAGATCGCTGGGGTGGCGAACTGCAGTGGAACAAGGAGTACCGTGGCGGCGATGTCTACTACGGCGAATCCATATACACGAATCGTGCGGAGCTGATTGGCAACTATGCGCTGCCTGGAAAATCAGATTGGCAATTCGACTATTCCTGGAACTACCACCTGCAGGATTCGTATTATGGCACCACGAAATACCTGGCCGATCAGCAGGTTGCCTTTGCGCAGCTGCGGCACACCCGCACGATCGGAAGCCACGATCTTCTGTTGGGAATTCCTTTCCGATTTATCGCGTATGATGACAACACGCCGGGTACGGCCTCACCGGATGGCAGCAACCTACCCTCCTACACGTACCTGCCCGGAGTCTTTGTCCAGAATGAGATCCGCCTTTCCGACAAGTTCACAACCCTGCTGGGCGCCCGGTACGACCACCACAATGTTCACGGCAACATTTTCACGGAACGCATCAGCCTGAAGTATTCACCCGACGTGCATCAAACGTTTCGACTTACTTCCGGCAGCGGATTCAGGGTGGTGAATCTCTTTACCGAAGACCACGCCGCGCTCACCGGGTCGAGACAAGTCATCCTGATGAGCGATCTGCAACCCGAGCGCAGCTGGAATGTCAACCTGAACTACACGCGATTCATTCCCCGGCCAAACGGGTACATAAACCTTGATGCCAGCCTGTTCTACACTTACTTCACCAACAAAATCGTAGCCGACTACGACAGTGACCCGGATGAAATACGGTATGACAACCTCGACGGCTATGCGGTGTCGCAAGGGCTAACCCTCAATGCCGACGCGTCCATATCTTCGGCATTCAAAGTCAACGCGGGGATTACACTGATGGATGTTTACCGTGTGGACAAGAAGATCAGCGACAACCAGATTCCACAAGTGCAGGCGCCGCGCTTCTCGGGCACGTTCGCCGTCACCTATTCCGTCGAAGCCGCGCGGCTGTCGGTCGACCTCACCGGCAAAGTATTCGGACCCATGTACCTGCCGGTGGTTCCCAACGATTTCCGCCCGGCGCAGTCGCCGTGGTTCGGCCTGCTGAACGTGCAGGTAACCAAGTCGCTTGGCAATCGCTGGGAAGTGTATGGTGGTGTCAAGAACCTCCTCAATTTCATCCCCTCCAATCCTTTGCTTCACCCGGACGATCCGTTTGATCGACGCGGCGGTCCCTACTTTGACGCCGGAGGAAATCCTCGGCCTGACACGAATCCACAGGGCTACACCTTTGATACGGCGTACAACTACGCGCCCATGCAAGGAATCAAGGGCTTCCTCGGTGTCCGGTTTACACTCCCCTGATCGCAAGGCCACCATTCGCTTGGCAGGTTCAGGAAAAACAGGTACTCTTGCACCGTATTGGTTTGAATGCCCGTTGCAACGGTCGTTCGATTAAAAGGGAATCCGGTGTGAATCCGGAGCAGTTCCCGCTACTGTAACCCTGACTTCAGCAATGAAGGTCAGCTTTTGCAATCACAGCCATTGTCCCGGACCTCCGGAACGAGAAGGCGCAAAAGTCGGGGAAGCCAGGAGACCTGCCCATACAACATAGATTCAGTGCTTCGGGTAAAAAGCTACTAGGATTAGCGGTGTTCGGGATCGTCATCCCGATGCCGGTATCTGATCAGCCTTTTACTCTTTTTTCAACCCTTAACCTTTTTCATCATGAAAAAAGAGCAAAAAGTCTGGGCAATCACTCTAATTGCCCTTTGGTGCCTGACACCAAACCACACAAAAGCTCAGGCAGATTCTACCGCGCGGACCCTGGATGCGGTAGTAGTCACCGCCACCAAATTTGAAAAACCGGTGGTGGAAACCGGCAAAGTGCTGGTGGTCATCGACCGCGAACAGCTGGACCGGAGTGCCGGAAAAGACCTCGCGCAGGTACTCACCGAACAAACAGGACTTCTCGTTAACGGCGCCACCAGCAACCCTGGCAAGGACAAGTCTGTGTTTCTGCAGGGTGCCAAGAGCGAGTATACCGTTGTGCTCCTGGATGGCATCCCGCTGAATGATCCTTCAGCCCTTGGCGGAGGTGCGTACGACCTGAGGCTCCTGCCCGTAGACCAGGTGGAGCGCATCGAGATTCTCAAAGGAAGTCAGTCGACACTCTATGGCAGCGATGCCATCGCCGGCGTCATCAACATCATCACGCGGAAATCGACACAATCAAAACCTCAGCTTACCGGTAACCTTGGATACGGTTCCTTTAATTCCGTCCGCGGCGCAGCTGCCCTGGCCGGCCAAGTGAAAACCATTGGCTACACCCTGGGCTATTCGCGACTTGCCAGCGATGGGTTGAGTGAAGCGAGGGACACCACCGGAACGGCGAACTATGACCGCGACGGTTCGGATCAGCAGGCTTTGCAATTCAGCCTCGACTTCCCGGTCACCCCGTCGCTGCGGGTGTGCCCGTACGTCCGGTACAACAAATTCTCGGGCGACTACGATGCGGGAGCTTTTACCGACTCCCGCAAGAACACGTTCGAATCCAACCTCCTCAATACCGGCCTAACCGCAAACTATGTGACCCGGAAGAGTCAGGTCAGCCTGCTCTATGGCTTCGATCGAACAGACAGGAGTTTTGAAAATGACTTTGGAATGCAATCATATAAAGGCCGGTTTCATCATGCCGAAGTGTTTTGGAATACCAACCTGACCGAACACATACAGCTTCTGGCTGGGGCCAACTTCCAGGATATTCAGATGCTCGACAGCACCACATCCGAGCCGAACCCCAGCCTCACGCTGAGCGGTTACTACGCCTCGTTCCTGCTCCGTTCGTGGAAAGGGTTCTCTGCTGAGGTTGGCGGCCGGTTGACCAACCACTCCCGGTCCGGCCATGTGTTCACCTACAGCTTTAATCCCTCCTATTGGCTGACGCGGCAGGTCAAAGTTTTTGTAAATGTGTCCACCGGTTTCAAGAGCCCCAACCT
>JAYRXB010000501.1:0-3434 GCA_041917735.1 Cyclobacteriaceae bacterium | reverse complement strand
TAGGGGAGTTGGTCTTCCAGGATCAGCGCCAGCTCACGCTGGAGTTCTGGATTGGTCTTGGCGAGATTTTCGGCTACCGTCATGGCGAACGCGCGTATCGCCGGCGCTTGGCCCGGATCGGCCACGAATGCGAAGCACGCATTGGCAGCAGCACCCTGAAGTCGGCTGGGTATATCGACAAACTGGAGAAGTCGCACGATCGATCGCTTGGCAGCGTCATGGAGGCCCGGCTTCTGAAGTTGGCGAATGAGCTGGGGCAGGTGGGGCAGTGCCAGACGGGGATGCCTTTCGACGCAGTAACTGAGTGGCCAGGCGGCCCTAACCTGGGCGTTCACGTTTCCCTTCAGGAAGTGCTCGACCAACTGGGCAAAGCGGGCAGGATGCGTTCCCACCCACGCCACGATGGCATCCGTAGATGGTCGTGAATTAGCAGTTTCAAGCGCCTTCTTGAGGTTCATCGGGATATCATGGGCGATTATTTCATTCCGGAAGGTTTGCTGTTGCGGCGGGCCATATTCTCAATTTCCAGTGCTTTTGAGTGGTTTTTTACTTAAAGTTTACTTTATGTACTAATCAATAAATCATTGATCATTAGGAAAATACGAATCCGTGTTATAGCTTAGCATCCCACTTAACGATACGTGTATGCTTACATTTTTTGCTATCGTGGCTTTCTTGGTTTTCCAGGTCGGTGTGTGCGCCCTCTCGATCTACCTGTCGGGGAGACGGCGTCACAAGAAGTTGCTGAACGGCCATTACTCAATCTTTTGATCGCAGAACCCGGTCGACCTCAGGAGGTACCCGCTTGGGTCTTTCTGTCGTTGGATCCAGCAGGCACCAGGTCGTTTCAGCATACGCCAACACTTTGTTGTCGCTGACTCTTCGTATGGTCACATGCCGTACGGATCGTGCTCCCTGGGCGGCATCTACCCAGGTCATCAACTCCAGGTCGTCACCCTCCAGCGCCGGCGCTGCGTAATCGACGAGGTGGCGCAAGACCACCCAACGGCATTGAGCCCGCAAGGCCTCGGGTGCCGCTGACTTCCAATGTGCATCGGCCACATCTTGTACCCAGCTCACATAAACCACATTGTTGACATGGTCGAGGTCATCGATATGCCCGGGGTCAACCCGCAGGGGCATTCGAAAGACTTGTTGATCATCAGGAGGGTGGATCATGGCAATCAGCGGACTTTCCTCGCAGCGGCTTCAAATCCTTCTTTCACCATTTTCCTGAACCGCGTAGGAGCCAGGCGTTTCCAAAACCATGCTTTACGGGCCAGTTCAGGTAAAATGATGTAAAATTGACCCTTTCCGGCACGCTCCAGGATTTCCACCGCGACATCTTTTGCCTCCACGCCCGACCGCTCGATGAAGAACTTTGTGGTCTTCTTGACGAGTTCACCACCCCGTACGCTCTCCGCGATGTTGGTCTTGAAGTACGAGGGCTGGATGCACGAGACCTTCACACCGTAGTCCAGGAGTTCGCCATATAATGTCTCGCTGATGGCCACCACTGCTGCCTTGGTCATGTTGTAGGCGCCCATGGTAGGCGCGCAGCTGATGGCCGCCAGGCTGGCCGTATTGAGGATGTGGCCCGAGCGCTGCTTCTTGAAGGCTGGAATGAAGTAGTGACAGCCATAGATCACACTCATCTGGTTGACACGCACCATCCACTCCCAGTTATCGAGCGAATACTCTTCAAACATTCCTCCATCGCCGACACCTGCATTGTTGAATAACAGGTCGATACCACCGGCTGCCTTAAGAAAATCATCGGCGACTTTGCGGTACTCCTCCCGGTCGGAGACATCGAGTTGGAAGCGTAGCGTCCGTGCGCCGAGCTTTTCAAATTCCGCCGCCGCCTGGGCGAGGGCCTCGGCGTTGATGTCGGCGATGCCGAGGGTCCAGCCATCGGCGGCAAGTTCATTGCACAATGCTTTGCCCAGGCCAGAGGCGGCACCGGTAACAAAGGCTCTTTTTTGGGGATGCTGTACGGATAGGGCGTAGGCCATAGAAGTTATTGCTGTTGAAAATGATCTAAATCGAGCCGCTTTCCACGGCATTCATTCCTCGCTTACCCAGGTCGCGAATAACATGGATCAGCTGGCCAAAACGGGGGTCTTTTGAGTGTCCTTGCTTCCAGCGGGCATAGATTTGCTGGGCGATGACGGCGTTCTTGAATAGGCCAAAGACATAGTAAAATACCGGACTTTTCACTGTGCGTCCGCCCCCTGCAAGGTAGCGGTCAACCACCTGTTGGCGGGTGAGGTTTCCCGGCAACCACGATATATTGAAGACCTTGGCAAGTTCGCTATCACCCGCTTCACACCAGTAGGCCAGCGACGCACCCAGGTCCATCCACGGGTCGCCAACCGTCGACATCTCCCAGTCCAGCACACCTACGATCTCCGGAAGGTGGCCTTCCCGAAAGACAATGTTGTCATACTTGTAGTCGTTGTGGAGAAAGGCCGGTGGCCCGTCCTCGGGTTGGTTGGCGACAAGCCAGGTGGTGAGCTCGTCCATGTCCTGGATGACTTCCGTTTGAGCGGCCTGGTAGCGCCTCGTCCAGCCGTCTACCTGCCGGCCAATATAACCCTCTGGCTTACCCAGTTGAACCAATCCAGTGGAGTGAATGTCTAGCTTGTGCAGGACGAGCAAGTTGTCGACAACGGCTTCCGACAATGCTCGCATTTCTTCGGGCTTCAGGTTGATCTCCTTCAGCATTGCCGGACGAAGGATTATCCCGGTGAGCCGTTCCATCAGGTAGAAAGGAGCGCCCAGCACCGAGGGATCTTCGCACAGGTGAAGGGGTTTGGGGACTCTTGGGTAATGCACTTGCAACAGCGACAAAACCTTGTACTCGCGTCCCATGTCGTGGGCCGACTTAATGGCTGCGCCAGCGGGAGGTCGGCGAAGGATGATCTCGCCGCGGTCCGTCTCGAGCAGGTAGGTGAGGTTAGAATATCCCCCGGGAAACTGGCGGTGGCGGATGACTCGGCCCATGGATGGGACGCCGGACAAATAGGCGTTCAGTTTGGCCAAGTCAATTTCCTCACCCTGGCGAGTTTCCCGCGGTTGATCGGTATGCATGTCAGCGCTTCTTCTTCAGGTCAAGCCCGTATCCCTTGAGGATATGAAGGGCCATGCTTTGCTTGTGCACTTCGTCGGCTCCGTCGTAGATGCGGGCACCCCGTTCGTGCTGGTAGAGTGTTGCCAACATGGTGCCGTCGGTGAGGCCCAGGGCCCCGTGCACTTGAATGGCTCTATCCAGGACCTTCAACATCATATTGGCTGTGAAGAACTTAATGCCTGAAATCTGATGTCGGGCTGCGGCGGCACCTTCGCGATCGATGGTTGCGGCGGTACGGAGCACGAGCATCCGTGCGGCATCAATCTCCACACGACTTTCCGCGATGAAGCCGTGGATGACT
>JAYRXB010000500.1:0-6410 GCA_041917735.1 Cyclobacteriaceae bacterium | reverse complement strand
TTGGCACGCAAAACGCCGCTATGGAAATTCGTGACGGTCAACCCCTGCCCATCAAGAGCTGGTCGCCCGACGACCGCCCCCGGGAAAAACTTCAGTTGAAAGGGACATCGGCATTGTCGGACGCCGAACTGTTGGCCATACTGATTGGTACCGGATCCGGAAAATCCAGCGCCCTGGACCTTTCCAAACGGATTCTCGATTGCGTGGAGCACCGCTTGCCGGAGCTGGCGAAACTCAAGCCAAAAGACCTCACGCGCATCAAGGGCATTGGCCCGGCCAAGGCCATCACCATCGTGGCTGCCATGGAGCTCGGGCGACGGAGGAAGGATGCCGACCCGGGCGAAAAACCCCGCGTCAGCTCCTCTCAGGAAGCCTACGACCTGTTGTCCGGTGACATGATTGACCTCCCGCATGAAGAATTCTGGGTACTCTTGCTCAATCGGGCCAACCGCCTGATTCGCAAACACCGCATCAGTGAAGGGGGTGTGAGTGGCACGGTAGCCGACCCCAAGGTAATCTTCAAAAGTGCCCTCGATCACCTCGCCAGCGGCATCATTGTGGCTCACAACCATCCTTCCGGAAATCGCACTGCAAGCCAAAGCGACATCGATCTTACCCGTAAACTAAAGGAGGCCGGAAAATTCCTGGAGATTCAATTGCTGGATCACCTCATCGTTTGTGGTCCGAAGTATTTTAGTTTTGCAGACGAAGGCATGCTTTAGCGGCCGTATCCATGAAGCGCTACCTGATCCCCACCATCCTCATCCTCGCTATCGGCGGGATGGTCTACTTTTCTGTTTCCACGGGCACCGACCCGGAGGCCTACGCCGCAAGCATTCTGGAAGAGCGCGAAAATAAGGAAGCCTTTCTCCGGCGGGGTCCCGACAGTCCCTTTCGCGGACACGAAGACTCCCTCCGGCCACTTCAGTACTTTGCTCCGGATTTGACTTACCGCATCATGGCCTCCCTGGAGCCCGTGCAGCAAAAACAAGTAAGGATCCTGCAAACCAGCACCGGCGAAAAGGAACGATACCTGGACTACGCGTGGGCTTCGTTTGAATTGGCCAATCAGCAACATCGGTTGCTGATACTGGAAGTGATGGACATGGGCCCGAACCGCGGCAAACTTTTCCTGGCCTTCGCCGATGAGACCAGCGCACGGGAGACCTATGGCGGCGGTCGCTACCTCGACCTAAAGAAGGTACCGGCAGCGACGAGTATCGAACTCGATTTCAACAAAGCCTACAATCCCTACTGCGCCTACAACGAGAATTACTCCTGCCCGCTCCCGCCTTCGGAAAACATCCTGCCGGTGCCTATTCAGGCCGGGGAAAAGGCATATCACTAGCCGTTTACCTTAGTTTAGAATAATTCTAAATAAACTATTGCTTTTCTGGGGCCATTTTGTGATTCTTGCATTGTTTAGAATAATTCCAAATAATGCTTATGACCAAGGATTTTGTCGCCATCAACTACATCCGATGCGAGGAAGACTATCGCCATCGCTTCGAAGAACTGTTTGCCACGCGGGCCCATGCCATTGACCGGTTGCCTGGCTTTGTAGCCATGGAGGTATTGAAACCCCAGGCTGACGGGGAATACCTCATCGTCAGCCACTGGGAAAGTGAAGAAGCCTTTAAGCGGTGGACCCAATCGCCCGAGTTCCTGGAGGGGCACAAGCGTGGATTTGAGGACATTCGTGCTGCTCGGGAGCGCGGAGAAAAGCCACCGATGACTTCGTCGTTCAGGACTTACCAGGTGCTTTCCCGATAGAGGAAGTCTGAAAAAGGAAAACGTCCTTGCTCCGAGGGGAGTCAAGGACGTTTTCGCTTCAATGAAGGTAGGTCTTACTGAAAGCGATTGCCTGTGCCCGCCTGGAACACATAGCGGAACGTATAGTGGCGGTCGACATCACCGCTGGCTGGGGCAGCCGGGGCATCCTTGTAATAACTGAGAATTTCTACTTTGGCATACTTTCCTTCGGATGTCTTGACCACGATCACGCGTCCTGCGATCGGGCTGATCACATTGGTAGCGGGATTGTAGTTATACCACCCATTACCGGAACCGCGCGGGATGGCATACGTGGCCGGCATCGTTGTTTTGTTGTCGGTTGCATAACCGGTTTCAGGTGCCTTAAGGAGTTCATCGAAGATACCGGTAATCACCTGTGCGCTGGCTGTTCCAGGCCCACTCGTTCCACCGTTAACGATGATCGTTGTCCCGTTGAAACCAAGGTCCCAGTTTGCCGTGGCGCTGTCCGCATTAGCGACTACTGCGCCAGTCTTGAAACTGAACAGGGTAAATTTCTTGGTGACGCCGATGGGTTGGCCCGTCATGGGATCATATCCGCCACTGGGCGGATCGGCGGGCAGGTTGTTGATGGTTGAGGCCGTCAGGGTGACCGGGGCCGGATCGTCTTTCTGACACGAAGACAGTGCCAGGAGTGCGAAAGCTGGGTAGATGAGGATTCGATTTACATTCATAGGTATTGGTAATTATTCGTTTGCTTTTTTTCCGTGAAAGGTGAACCCTACGCTAGCATACCAGAGCCGGCCAGGGAGGTTTGGGATATAAATGGGATCGGTATAGTCCAGCAGGTTGTCAACGCCCACCTGGAGCCGGAGACCTGTGGCCAGGCTGCGGGCCACAGAGAGGTTGACCTGGGCATACCCGCCGACAAAATTATCGTACACATCGAGGATGCCGTTTCCGTTGATGTCCGAAGGCGGGAGTACTTCCCCCTGGATATTGCCCCGGATATCCCCCATACCATACGGACCGCGATAGATGACGCGTGCGCTGCCTTCCCATCCGTTGTGGGAGTAGAATATCTTGAAATTGCCCATGTGCCGTGAACGATTGTAGAGACCAAAATACTCTTCGGGCTTCAGGCGTCGCGTGACGAGCGTCTCCGGGTCTCTCCAGAAAACCTGGCCTTGCTCCACCTGATCTACCACATCCGCATCTTTTGCATACAGCAACTGGTAGCCCAGGGACAAGGAAATCCGTTGGGTCAACGGGTAACTCAGGTTAGCCTCGAGTCCCTGCGTAAACACGCGCTTGATATTCCGGTAACTGTAAATGGTCTGGTTGGCCGTGGTCACCGCCACCGCCTGCGTTTCGATGAGGTTGTCGATGGCGTTGTAAAAGAAATTGAGGTCGGCCGTCAGTTTTCTGAACAGCGTTGCCCGGCCACCCACGTTGAAGGCATGAGACCGCTCGGCCTCCAGGTTACCGAGTTGTGCGGGATCAATCAGGTAACCCGAAAGCAGTCCTTGGGCATTCATCTCGGCCAGACGACCTTCGACGACCTCCGTGCCCAGCACGCTGTAGCCACCGGCGGCGGTGTTGTTGAAGTTCAGGTACAGTTGGCGGAAGTCGGGGGCCTTGAAGCCTACCCCATACGATCCCTTGAGGGTAATATGCTTGCTCAACTCATAACGAAGCGAAAGCTTGGGACTAAACTGGGAACCGTAAATGTTGTTGTAATCAAACCGCAAACCGCTGATGACAGTCAGTCGCTCGGAGGGCGACCATTCGTCCTGAACAAAACCATAGGTGGTTTCCTGATTCCGGGCTGTGGCGTCTCCATAGCGACCCGTTTCGACCGACTCGACATTGGCACCCGCTCCAAACGTCAGGGCATGCTGCTTACCGGCGAAGTATTCCAGGTTGACCTCTGGCCGCATGAAACCCTGGCGAAAATTGTCGGTGTAGTAGACTGTATCGGTGGCTGGGTTGACCAATACGGTCTCTGTTCGGTACCCGGTTGCGTAGAAGCGGGCTGTTAGCTTCGAACGGTCACTGAGGCGGTGCGTAAGGACCGGGTTAACATTCCAATCGTTGGTTGTGCCATCACCGCTGGTACGAATCTGTTCGTTGTTCCCGGTGAGCACCTCGAAGTCAAACTGTTGCTTCTCCCCGAAGTAACGTCCCGAAATCACAAGCTCTGTGCGCGGAGAAAAACGATAGCCAATCCGTGCATTTCCGGTGTAGTTGTAGTACGGTGAAACTGTCTTGCCATAGTTCTGAGGAGAGAGATCATAGCCGTCGGTGGAAAAACGGTTACCAAACAGGTAAAGGCTCCACCGGTCCGAGGTTGTACCGTACTCGCCGGAAAGGTCGAGGGTATTGTTGGTGCCGTATCGCGTGTAAACCTGTGCGCGGGTTCCCTCAGGGCGCTCGGTAATGATGTTGACCACCCCGGCCAACGCATCCGACCCGTACAGACTCGACGACGGTCCCTTTACAATTTCGATCTGCTTGATGTTGCCAACCGCAATGCGGCTCAACTCCAGTGAACCTGTATAGCGGCCTATGAGCGGCTCCCCATTCAACAGGATCAGGGTATAGTCGGGATTGAGCCCCTGGATCTGAATACCCGAACCTTGTCCGTTCACCTGGGGTACGACCGCAAGCCCGGTTTGCTCAGTGAGTACTTCCGTCAGTCGAAGGGAACCCATCGTTCGAATCTGCGCCTTGGGCACGAGCATGACAGGCATGGGAAGTGCCCCCATGGTTCGCTCCGTGCGGGTGGCAGTGACCACCAGGTCCTCCAGTTGCTGGGGGGCCAAGGTGTCAGCTTCCTGCGCCAGGCAGGAGAACGTTATGCAGAAAAGCAGGAGCACCAGGTAGGTCTTCACGGGCGCAAAGATTAACGGGTGTATATGCCCAAAATACCCGCATCAGGATAAATAATACCTTCCTGACCAAAATCAGACTTTTTCAGGTACAATACGGGAAGAAACATGACTTTCGGCAGCAATTTCAAACCCTGCACGGGTATTTTTGCGTAAATACAAGCCTGCAAATGGAGAATGTAGCAACCCAAAATACCTTAATCAGTCCAATGCGCGTCCTCTTTGAATCTCCGGATCAGTCACTGGCTGTAATGGAGAATGGTACCGCTGAAGCCATCGCCACGCCCAGCCTGATCCGCAAATCCATCATCCATTTCTACTTCTGTCTTGAGGGGCAGGCATTCTTTGAGTTTGGACCACACTACCAGCGTGAAATCCAGGGGCGGCGCAACTATTTCTTTTTCAACCCGGAGCAGGACCTGCCCTTTCGCTTGCGCCTCGCACCCAATACCCGCATGGTGCTGATGAACATTTCGTTGGAGAAACTGCATGAGCTTTTCATACATGAGCCGCTCCCCTTCCTGAAACCTGAAAACATCAAGCAGAAATACTACGACGAGCGCGACATTCCCTCGAACCTCCTCGTCGAACTCAACCAGTTGATCAACATTCAACTCAGTGCGAACGCCAATCGGTTATACTATCAGGGAAAAGTACTTGAGCTGCTGGCGCTCTATTTCTCAGAGCGCAAACCAGACACTGAAAATTGCCCGTTTCTCAATAATGAGGACCTGGTGCGCAAGATCAAGCATGCCAAGGAACACCTGCTGGCGCATGAAGATCACCCGCCGACCATCAAAGAGCTCGCCAAACTGGCCGGATTGAATGAGTACCAGCTCAAGGCTGGCTTCAAGGAGATTTACGGCAACACCGTGTACGGCTACTTACTGGATCACAAGCTCGATCATGGGCGCATGCTGCTTGATTCCGGGAAACTCCAGGTATCGCAAGTCGCCTACCAGGTCGGCTACACCAACCCCAGTCATTTTATCGCTGCATTCAAAAAGAAATTTGGCGTAACGCCAAAAAAATACCTGATGGCGGCTGCCGGCTAGCGCTTCCTTAAAATGCCCAATGGTATCCCAGGCTGATGGTAACGGGCCAGGGTTCGCTCTTGAGTATTATTGAGGAATTGTTCTTTATCCCATTGAGGTCGCTGGTGTACTCCGATGATCGAAAAGGCAGGAAAATTTCAAGATTGAAATAGTTGCCTGGCTTGCTCCTTCCGTGAAACTCCAATCCAAACCCGACCGATGGGCCATAATAAGTCTTGTTCAGCTGTGACATCCCGTCGATAACGATTACCGCGTTGTAACCATACAACGCACTAAAGTAGGGTACCGTCCTGTTTTCGGGCTTGATGCGATAGGCGACCCCAAAATTGTATCCCAACCCATTCAGGTTGTATCCAAGTCCGGCGAGCAAGGCCACCGACGGTGCCGGCCGAAAAGCAAATCGACCACCAAAGGCACCATAATCGATTCCTAATCCAATTCCAAAATCGCCGGTTGATGCCTCGTCCTGCGCGAACAGGTGAACCGGGCTTAAGAGCAGCAGTATTGCAACAAGAAGTTTCATAATTGTGGATTTTGCTAATTAAGTATACAGCCTATGCACGCAACAACCAAGTTTTTTTGCGGCATTCTCCCATCAACGCCGCCGGTAGCTGCGCCGTGGAGTAGTCCCAAATAGCATTCCGAACACCCCACGCACAAGTTCTCTTCCTACTTGCTTGGCAACGGGTGAAGATATGACTTGCTCGAAGGT
>JAYRXB010000499.1:0-4486 GCA_041917735.1 Cyclobacteriaceae bacterium | reverse complement strand
TGGCCCTATCAACGGCCGGCCTGTCTACGTATGGTTATTTCCTCGCTGCCGCCAACGACGTAGCTCTCCTCTCCCTGAACGACATTATTCTCTACGCCCACCTGGGCTTTGGCATGATGTTCCTGATTTATCTCGTGGCCAACTTCCTGGGGGTATTTGAGCAAGGACTTGCGGTAGACAAAGTGCTCTACAAGCCTACCTATATGCCCTACTTCACATTTCGGTTTGCCGGGATCATCGCCATGCTTGCGTTCGTTCTTTATAACAACTGGGCATCGCACATTAATCACTTTACATCGGCCTACTACACGGCATTGGGCGATGTGCACTACGATCAGCCAACCGGAAGAGCGCATACGTTTTATCGTCGCGCCCATGCCTATGCGCCTTACAACCAATACGCCGCAACGATGCTTGCCGGCATGGAAGCGGATGCCCAGAATTTTGGTAAGCAAAAGAACTATTCGATCGACGCCAACCGGTTTCAGCCGACCGAGTTTACGTTTCTGAACGCCGACCAGGTATACCTGCAAGAAGAAAATGCCTATGCAGAAATTCGCTTGCTGCGTCGTGCTAAAAACACATTGCCCGCCAGTGGTCCTATTCACAACAACCTGGGCCTGGCCCTTGCGCGGGCTAACCTGGACGACTCGGCCGCCTATTACTTCCAACTCAGCCGGAAGGACCATCGCACCAGACATTCAGCAACACTGAACTTGCTTGCACTTCAAGCCAAGGGCAAGAACGTGTGGAACGCCGACTCGATCCAGAACGCGATCGCCGGCGAAACGCCTGCCATTCAGAGTAACGCGATTGCGCTTCTGAATCACCAAGGGACTCCTGCTACACTGGGCATTGCACTGCCCCCCGATTCTTCTCTAAATCTTTTTTCAGCTACACTGGCTGCCAACTACCTGACCAACCAAAGCAACCGCATCGACTCGAGTTTTGTAAACACCTGCATTGCGCTGGCCCGAATGCCTTACAACCTTCCATACCGGCACATTATTCTTCCGGCCGCAGCCAGTGCATGCTACGCCTCAGGTCGCGTAAACCTGGCTGTTCAACTTCTGCAGGAAACAATCTTCCTGGGGATGCATGTGGGGGAGCACAACTACACCCTGGGCCTGATGGCGATGCACCAGGATAAGTACCAGGAGGCCATCGGTTACTTTGTCTATGCCCTCCAGCACCGCTCCACTCCTGCCTCCCTGGCCAATGCAGTGGCGCTTGCCGAAGCCGGAAGAATCAATGAGGCCATTGTGGCATGGGATACCCTCAGCCAAGCGAAGGACACAACACGGTACGCCCTTGCCGAGAGCATGAAGCGGGTGCTCGCCGCACCGGAAGATTGGTTTCCCGGGCTTTCTGAGACGGAGAAGCTCTACTATGCACTCTACCGTGTTCCACTCACCGACTCATCGCTTTTTCAAAGGTTGGTGCGGCAAATCAAGGACGAAGACCTTCGCGCCAAAGCCTACCTGAACCGCGCCAGGCAGTATTTCCGGATTGATGAAAATACACTTGCCGCCCGGGAATTTCATCACCTCGTCGGGTTGCACCTCAGGGACACCGAACTCTTCGCCGAAATCAAGTACTTCGAATTGCGCCTGCTGGCGCAGGAAGGCCGGCTCGATGAAATACAAAAGCTCATCAACCAAGGTATCCTCTTTGGTCCTTACCGGGAGTCGGAGCGGATCTACTATGAAGCTCTTCAATTGGCGAAATCAGGAGACCAGGATGGCGCAGGAGCACGCCTTGCCTGGCTCGCGCGCAACAATTGGTACTTTGACGAGGGCATCGTTTCCGCCGCGAACTTCCATCGGGAAGACGTTCGTCTTTCCTACCAATTTCTTTCCGAAGCGCTGCAGGTGAACCCGCATTCTGTCCGTATACTAAAGGCCTATATCCCGGTTGCCCTGGCCCGGGGCTACGACCAATATGCCTTTGATGCCCTGCAGACCTTACAGACTGTTCTTCCGTCCGCCTACTTCCGGAAGTATGTCGCGGAAAATCAACTGACCGCCCTGCTTCCCTAGCGCGGTATTCTTTACCTTTGCCACCTTATCATTCATCCCATGGAATTGAAGCACATCCCCCTGGAATCCCTGCACGAAAAACTCGGCGGGAAGATGGTTCCTTTTGCCGGTTACCTCATGCCCGTTCGCTACAGCTCCGACATTGAAGAGCACATGACCGTCCGCAAGGGTGTGGGTGTATTCGATGTATCCCACATGGGTGAATTTGTCATTCGTGGCCCGCAGGCCCTGGACCTGATCCAACGTGTTACCAGCAACGACGCCAGCAAACTGGTCGATGGCCAGGCCCAATATTCGTGCCTGCCCAACGAAACCGGTGGCATCGTGGATGATCTGATCGTCTACAAAAAGAAGGAAAACGACTACCTCATCGTAGTCAATGCCTCGAACATTGAAAAGGACTGGAACTGGTTCTCGAAGTACAATACCAAAGGCGCGGAAATGAAAAACATTTCCGAAGACATCTGCCTGTTTGCGGTCCAGGGGCCCAAAGCGGCGGGCGTACTTCAGCAACTTACCCGCGTGGACTTGTCCAGCATCAAGTACTACCACTTTGCCATCGGTCAATTTGCCGGGGTTGATGACGTGATCATCAGCAACACCGGGTATACCGGTGCTGGCGGGTTTGAGATCTACGTAAACAAGGCAGCGGCTGAAAAAACCTGGAAAGCAATTTTCGATGCCGGCGCTGCCGAAAACATCAAACCCATCGGCCTGGGTGCACGCGACACGCTCCGCCTTGAGATGGGCTTCTGCCTGTATGGCAACGACATCGACGACACCACCTCACCGCTCGAAGCCGGGCTGGGATGGATCACGAAATTCACGAAAGACTTCACCAATAGCACGAATCTCAAGGCACAGAAAGAGGCCGGTGTGACGCGCAAGCTTATCGGCTTCCGGATGATCGACAAGGGAATTCCCCGCCACGACTACATCCTTCGCGATGCTGCGGGGATCGAGATCGGAAAAGTCACCTCCGGCACCATGTCTCCGATGCTTAGCATTGGGATTGGGTTAGGTTATGTAGCTACTGCCCACGCCGCCGTTGGCGCTGAGATTTTTGTCGATGTGCGCGGCAAGCTCCTCAAGGCAAAGGTTCATAAGCTGCCGCTGATCCAGGAGTAGTATTTCATATCTTTTGTCATCCCATCCTGATTACCGATTTTTGGGGCTTCTATGAAGACCATCGACGTCTGCCTCAGCCCTGAGCTCATGCACCTGTACCACGTGCGCGATCGCACGGTCGTGGTCGTGGATATCCTGAGGGCTACGTCGTGCATGGTAACTGCCTTCGCCCATGGCGTGGAAAGCATCACCCCAATGGCCGACCTGAATGCGTGCCGGATGATGAAGTCGAAGGGATACATCATCTCCGGGGAACGGGACGGCAAAAAAGTTACTGGTTTCGACAAGGGCAATTCGCCGTTTGAATATGCCGGTCCGGACATTCGCGGAAAACGGATCGCCTTCACCACCACCAACGGCACGCAGGCGATTGAAAAATCCAAAGAAGCCAACAAGGTTATCATCGGATCCTTCCTCAACCTGAGCACGGTGGTCAAATACCTGCTGTTTGGCGAGAATAATGTCCTCATCGTTTGCGCAGGCTGGAAGGGAAAAGTCAACCTGGAAGACACGCTGTTTGCCGGTGCCGTCATTGACAAGTTGCGTAACCACATCGAGCCCGACTGCGACGCACCCCTCATCGCCCACGACCTGTACACCCGCGCCAAGGGCGATATGATTACTTACCTGTCCAATTCGTCACACGTCAAGCGACTCGACAAATTGGACATTCACCAGGACATCGAGTATTGCCTTACTCCCGACCAGTTTGATGTACTGCCAAAACTGAAGAATGGTGTCCTAACCCTGGCGTAAGCCTAGGGCGCCACATACACCACTTTGCCTCCTACCACCGTACGCAAAACTTTGACATCGCGGATTTCGACAGGGCTAATCGCGGTGATGTCCTTTTCAAGAATCACGAAGTCGGCCAGCTTGCCGGGTTCGAGGGAGCCTTTGATCCCCTCTTCAAATGAAGCATAGGCCGCGTTAATGGTATACGCCTTCAGCGCATCCTCAACGGAAATCTTCTGTTCAGGAACCCATCCGTCCGGATTCTTGTCGTCCAACGTGCGGCGCGTAACCGCGGCATAGATTCCTTCCAGGGGCGTGGGAGGGGCTACGAACCAGTCGCTGCCAAAGGCCACGGTCGCGCCCGCATCCATGAGCGATTTAAAGGCGTACGTAGTCTTGCACCGCTCGTAGCCCAGGTACTTCTCCGCAAAGCGGCCGTCGTCGATGGCGTGGTAAGGCTGCATGCTGGCAATAACTCCTAGCTGTTTCAAGCGCGGAATATCATCGGGATGAATGTGCTGGAGGTGCTCGATCCGGAAGCGGCGGTCGCGCGGACCGTTCTCCTTCTGCACCCGCTCAACGAT
>JAYRXB010000498.1:0-3286 GCA_041917735.1 Cyclobacteriaceae bacterium | reverse complement strand
GGTTCGTTGGGATGCACGGAGTTTTTCGTAGCGCTTTACTTCCACCTCATGAAGCACAACCCGTCCTTCCACATGGACGGGAAAGGCGAGGACCTTTTTTTCCTTAGCAATGGACACATTTCCCCGGTCTGGTATGCCACACTGGCTCGTGCCGGATATTTCCCTATTCAGGAGCTGGCTACATTCCGACAGATCAATACCCGTCTCCAGGGCCACCCGGCCACCCACGAGCACTTACCCGGCGTCCGCGTGGCCTCTGGCTCCCTCGGACAGGGTCTTTCCGTCGCCGTAGGCGCAGCACTGGCCAAGAAATTAAACAAGGACTCACATACCGTCTATGTACTCATGGGCGATGGCGAGCAGCAAGAAGGTCAGGTTTGGGAAGCTGGAATGTTTGCTGCCCACAACAAAGTGGATAACCTGATCGCTACCATCGATTACAACGGCCAGCAAATTGACGGGCCAGTCGACCAGGTGCTTTCCCTGAAAGACCTGAAGGCCAAATGGGAAGCCTTCGGATGGACAGTCCTGGAAAGCCACGGCAACAATCTTCCCGAACTGATCGCCACCCTTGAAAAGGCGAAATCGCTGCTCGGACAAGGCAAGCCGGTGATGAACCTCATGCGCACGGCCATGGGCTATGGCGTCGACTTCATGGTGGGTTCACACAAGTGGCACGGGGTTGCCCCGAACGAAGAGGAGTTCAAGAAAGCGATGGCGCAGTTGGAGGAGACGCTGGGTGACTTCTAGCCACGGATTACACGGATTACACGGATTTACACGGATATAGACAGTTAAGAATAAACAAACGCATGGCGAAGTTTACAAGCACGGAAAAGAAGGATACGCGGAGCGGGTTTGGTGTGGGGCTACACGAGTTGGGAAAACAGAATCCCAATGTGGTCGCACTTTGCGCAGATTTACTCGGCTCCCTGAAAATGGACGCATTCAAGAAGGACTTCCCGGAGCGTTTCATCCAGGTAGGAATTGCCGAAGCGAACATGATGGGGCTGGCCGCAGGACTCACCGTGGGCGGGAAGATCCCTTTCACCGGCACGTTTGCCAATTTCTCCACGGGCCGTGTCTACGACCAGATCCGTCAGTCCATCGCATACTCCGAAAAGAACGTTAAGATATGTGCCTCCCATGCAGGCCTGACACTAGGCGAAGACGGTGCCACCCACCAAATCCTCGAAGACATCGGGATGATGAAGATGTTGCCGGGAATGACCGTCATTGTTCCTGCTGATTACGAGCAGACAAGGGTGGCTACCATCGCGCTGGGAAGTCATGTGGGCCCCGCCTACCTCCGCTTTGGCCGGCCAGCGTGGCCGATCTTCACCACCGGACGTCCCTTTGTCATTGGCAAGGCAGACCGCATGATCGAAGGCACCGACGTATCCATTTTCGCCTGTGGTCACATGGTGTGGCAAGCGATTGAAGCGGAAGCCATTCTTGCAGAGAAAGGCATCCGGGCGGAAATAGTCAATGTGCATACCATCAAGCCACTCGACGTGGAAACCGTTCTTGCATCGGTTGAAAAAACCGGGTGCGCGGTCACGTGTGAAGAACATCAAATCAACGGGGGCTTGGGCGACAGCATCGCCCAATGCCTGGGACGATTCCGGCCTGTTCCCCTGGAAATGGTGGCCGTCAAGGACAGCTTCGGGGAAAGTGGCAAGCCGCTCGACCTGCTAAAAAAGTACGGTCTCTCACCGGCGGATATCGCACAGGCGGCTGAAAAAGCCGTGGCCCGCAAGAAGTAGCCCTCCAAACCAACGCTGTCTACGTTCCGGGTACGCATCGCCCGTCTATTCACCTTTTTTCCACCAGTGGAATGCCCGGTAGTCGGCTACTGGGTATCTTTCGTGATCAACGCATGAACATGAAACAACTTTCCACCCTCCTGCTGGCCCTGGCGATCTCCGGTGCCATGGCCCAGAACAAAAGCATCACCGGCTTCACGCGCGAGAACGCAGAGGCTCAACTCAAGCTGGAAGATAAATTCGACGCCCAGCTGAAGGCAGAGAACCTCGATCAGTGGCTGAAGAAGATGACGCTTCGCCCTCACCACGTTGGCTCCGCTTATGGAAAAGCCAACGCCGAGTTCATGCGCGACTTACTCCGCAGCTGGGGATGGGAGGCAGAAATAGAATCCTATCAAATCCTCTTTCCTACCCCGAAGGTTCGCCTGCTGGAAATGACAGCGCCTACCAAATTCGTGGCGAAGCTCGCAGAGCCGCCACTCAAGGAAGATCCTACCGCGGCCATTGGCGCTGACCAATTGCCGGTATACAACGCCTGGTCGGCGGACGGCGACGTAACGGCTGAACTCGTATTTGTGAATTATGGTATCCCGGAAGACTATGAGCGCCTGCAACGCATGGGCATCGATGTCAAAGGAAAGATCGTCATCGCCAAATATGGCGGCTCCTGGCGCGGCATCAAGCCGAAAGTGGCCCAGGAGAACGGCGCCATCGGCTGCCTGATCTACTCCGACCCCCAGGAAGACGGCTATGTACAGGGCGACGTGTATCCCAAAGGCGGCTTCCGTCCAAAAGATGGTGTGCAGCGTGGGTCGGTCATGGATATGCCAATCTATCCCGGCGATCCCCTGACTCCCAACGAACCTTCCATCACAGGCACCAAGCGACTCAACCGCTCGGAAGTTACCAACCTGATCAAGATTCCCGTCCTGCCGATCTCCTATGGTGACGCGCAACCGCTGCTCGCCGCACTCGGAGGACCGGTAGCCCCCGGCCCCTGGCGGGGTGGACTGCCCATTACGTATCACATCGGACCCGGACCGGTGAAAGTGCATCTCAAAGTGGAATCAAACTGGACCACGGTTGACGCCCTCAACGTGATCGCAAAAATGAAAGGGAGTGAACGCCCCGACGAGTGGATCATCCGCGGCAATCACCACGATGGATGGAACAACGGGGCCTCCGATCCGCTCAGCGGGATGGTTGCCGAACTGGAAGAAGCACGCGCCATCGGCGAACTGGTAAAGGGTGGCTGGAAGCCCAAACGCACACTTGTCTACTGCGCGTGGGATGCCGAAGAACCCGGCTTGATGGGCTCTACAGAATGGGTTGAACACCATGCCCAGGAACTGCAGGCCAAGGCTGTTGCGTACATCAATTCCGATGGAAACGGCCGAGGCTTCCTTGGCGTTGGCGGATCACACACCCTGGAAGTCCTCATGACCGAAGTGGCGCGCGATGTGACCGATCCGGAGACAGGCATCAGCGTTTTGGAACGTGGGCGTGCCCGGTCCGCGGTC
>JAYRXB010000497.1:0-1711 GCA_041917735.1 Cyclobacteriaceae bacterium | reverse complement strand
CTTGAGACTGGCAAGTTTACTGTACCGAAGCAAAAGTCGACCACAAAGAATGCACCGGTCGCAGGTCCGGACCTCACACCATCGCAATTGAGCCGAATGCAGGGGTATGGAAACCTGCAGGGAAATCCGAAATTAACCTATGCCAGCGATGTCTGGATTAAGGTGCCGTCGAAGAAATAGCGGAGTATGCATATGGCTGAACGGTATACGCAACGTGGCGTTTCTGCTTCCAAGGAAGATGTACACCGGGCTATTGAAAAGCTGGACAAGGGCCTGTTCCCTCGTGCCTTTTGTAAAGTAACGCCCGATCTGCTGGGTGGTGACCCTGCTTACTGCACCATTATGCATGCCGATGGGGCAGGCACCAAATCTTCATTGGCCTATATCTATTGGAAGGAAACAGGCGATTTGTCCGTGTGGAAAGGAATCGCGCAGGATGCGATCATCATGAATGTCGATGATTTGCTTTGTGTGGGAGCGACCGGACCCATCTTTCTTTCGTCTACGATCGGCCGAAATAAGAACAAGATTCCCGGTGAAGTCATCTCTTCCATCATCGAGGGCACCGAAGAGGTCCTGGCCATGTTGCGGGAAAATGGACTGGAGATTCACAGTACCGGAGGTGAGACGGCCGACCTTGGAGATCTGGTACGGACGATCGTGGTTGACAGCACGGTTGTTGCACGAATGAAACGCAGCGACGTGATTGACAATGGCAGAATCAGGGCCGGGGATGTGATTGTAGGATTAAGTTCTTCCGGATTGGCTTCCTACGAAAAGGAGTATAATGGTGGAATGGGAAGCAATGGACTCACTTCCGCCCGTCACGATGTGTTTGATAAGTACTACGCTGAAAAATACCCGGAGTCATTTGATCCGCAAATTGCAGGTGATTTGGTGTACAGCGGAAAATACCGGGTCACCGACACCTATGCTGGGTTGCCGGTGAATGTAGGCAAACTGGTCCTGTCGCCCACAAGGACCTTCGCGCCGGTACTGATACCGCTGTTGCGTGAACTGAAGGATAAAATTCACGGACTTGTCCATTGCAGCGGCGGAGCACAGACAAAAGTGCTTCACTTCATTGACCGATTGCATGTCGTGAAGGACAACCTGTTTCCGATTCCGCCTTTATTCGAACTGATTTACGAACAAAGCGCCACCACTTGGCAGGAGATGTATAAGGTTTTCAATATGGGCCACCGTATGGAAGTGTACCTTGCGCCGCCTGACGCGGAGCGGGTCCTCGCGATAGCCGAACGATTCAAGGTAGATGCTCAGGTGATCGGACGTGTGGAGGCCGCCGAGAAAAAGCAGGTAACTCTTCGAACCCCGCACGGGGAGTTTGTTTACGTCGGCTGACCGCCTGCTTCAAATGCCTTTCCGGGGGCGTGCATATTCTTTACTTTAGGGAAATTCATTCGCTCATGCGTATCCTTTGTTTGCTTGTACTCCTGGCAGCCACGGTCACCGGCTTTGCGCAGAAAAAGAAGAACCTGCCGGCCTCCCTAGCCAAAAAGCCACTGTCCCATACCGATTACGATGGCTGGAAGGAGATCCCGTTAAAGTCGTTAACCCCCGACGGCAATTATGCTACGGTAATCATCAATCCCCAGGATGGCGATGGCCGTGTTTACTTTCACAACCTGAAGACCGGGTCCCGGGATTCCGTGGATCGTGCGGACATGGTTAGCAACAGTTGGGATAGCCG
>JAYRXB010000496.1:0-8065 GCA_041917735.1 Cyclobacteriaceae bacterium | reverse complement strand
TGAAATGTACTTTTGCGCTCCCACCGATCCCGGGAATGCCAGGATCAGCAGCCACATCAATTTTTTCATGGGTCTTTCGGTTAGTTGTTCTTGGCTCCGTCATCCACCCAGCATGCGATCAGCTGGATCTGTTGGGTGGTAAGGTCGGCCTGACTGGGTGGAGGCATGGAGCCATTGGTGGTGCGCAACTTGATGGTGGAGGCCCGCGATGCGACGCCCGAGTAAGTAGAAAAATTAGGGATGGTGGCGCCGGAAACATGGCAGCCCGAAATGGCGCAGTTTGCGGCGATGATGGGTTGAATCTCCGAGGCAAAGCTCACGCCGGTATCGCCCCGGGGCACACTCACGTTGAGCGTCACCGTGCAATTGTCGGCATCCTTTACGGTGATCGCGTAATTGCCGCCATCGAGTTCACTGAAGTTTGTTGCCGACCCGAAGGCGCCCGTGCCGAACTTAACCTGGTACGGAGGCACGCCGCCCGTGGGCGTAACGGCAATGGTGCCGTTGTCGGGCGGAAAACATTTGGTGTTCGGCGAGGTGGAAGCGGATGCGGAGAGTGTCGAGCCGGTGGCGGCGACGGTCACCTGCGCTTCGGACGTGCACCCGCGGGAGTCCTTGACGGACACCGGGTATTGTCCGGCGGAAAGCCCGGTGAAGGTGGGGTTGGCCTGGAAGGCGCCGTTGTTGAATGCATATTGATAAGGCGCCACTCCTCCGCCGGCGACCACGGTAACCTGACCGTCGGCGGCCGTGCAGGTGGTGGCGTTCGTAACGTTGGCCGTGGGAACATCCAGGGGTGTCTGGCTGCAGTCGATACCGGTTGGTATTTCCTTGTTGGTACAGGTGGCAACCAGGAGGATAAGGGTGGAGGCGGCAAGGGGTAGTCGCAACGCGCGCATAGGTAACAGGTTAAGGTTGGAAATTATGCAAAATGACCTAAACCGTGGTACCCCGAAAAAGAAAATCCCCCAAAGTCCTTGACCCCAGGGGATTTTCCTGTCTATAGTTGGCTTTAATCCGAATCGAAGATAGGCTACCGGGCCGGGGCCAGGAACCCGCTTCCGGCAAGGTGAAATTACGGCTGTTGAGTCGTCGATTTTGGCGGTGAACGACGTTCGACGGTATCGGCCGGGGCCTCCTTTTTTGTCTTTTTGGACCCCGGGAAGGTGGTGCGGCGGCTGATGTCGATAACGAGGAATACCAGGAAGGCCGCGAACAGGGCGGCGCCGATGAGGAATATCTTCCGGGAGCGGTTCATGGCTGCAAAGGTAAACCGGAAAGGCAAAAAGAAAGGGGCCGGAGCCCCTTTGCGATTACTTCAGCTTGTTCACCACTTCGGTGAACGCTTCCGGGTGATTCATGGCCAGGTCGGCCAGCACCTTGCGGTTGAGGTCGATCCCTGCCTTCTTCAGCTTGCCCATCAGCTCGGAATACGACATTCCATGCAGGCGAGCGCCGGCGTTGATGCGCTGGATCCAGAGGGCGCGGAAGTCGCGCTTCTTGGCTTTGCGGTCGCGGTATGCATAACCGAGACCTTTTTCGACCGCGTTTTTGGCGACGGTCCAAACGTTTTTCTTTCTCCCAAAGAAACCTTTGGCGAGTTTGAGCACCCTCTTGCGCTTGGCGCGGGATGCTACATGGTTCACTGAACGTGGCATAACTACATTTTTTGGCTGTGGGCGCCGGGCTTTTTCAGCCGGACTTAAGGCCTCACCACCGGGTTAAACATAAAACCGTCCCGACCTTCGGGACTAGAGGGCATAGGGAAGCATCGGGCGAACGTTGCCTTCGTCCACTTTCTTGACGACGGCGCTGTTGCTCAACCTTCTCTTCTGCTTGGTTTCCTTTTTCGTCAGGATGTGACGCTTATAGGCGCGCTTGCGCTTGATCTTACCGCTTCCGGTAACCTTGAAGCGCTTCTTGGCGCCTGACTTGGTCTTCAACTTGGGCATGACGTGTATTCCTGTTAACTGATCAATTACTATTTCTTTCCTCCGCCGCCCGGTTTCGGGGCGACCATCATATACATCCTTTTTCCTTCGAGCTGGGGCATCTGTTCCACCTTGCCCACTTCTTCCAGTGCCGTCGCAAATCGCAGGAGGAGAATCTCTCCACGCTCCTTGTACACGATGGAGCGTCCCGCGAAATGTACGTAAGCCTTCACCTTGGCGCCTTCCTTGAGGAAGTTGACCGCGTGCTTCACCTTGAAGTTAAAGTCGTGGTCGTCGGTGTTTGGCCCGAATCGGATCTCCTTCACCACCGTCTTCAGGGCGTTGCTCTTGATCTCCTTCTGCTTCTTCTTTTGCTCGTACTTGAACTTCGAATAATCGATGACCTTGCAGACCGGCGGATCGGCATTCGGCGAAATCTCCACCAGGTCCAGACCCTGATCCTGCGCCAACTTGATGGCCACCTGGATCGGATAAACATCGACCTTGATGTTCTCCCCTACCACACGGACACGGGGTGCCGTGATCCGTTCGTTTACGCGGTAAGGTTCTTCAACCACCCGGGGACGGAATCCCCTGTTATACGGACGGTTGCCTCCAGGCGGGCGATTGCCCCCGGGAGGTCGATTACTGCCAGGAAAAAATGCCACTCGACGGGTTTACGTTAAACATCCATTATGCTCGTTCTACCTGCACACCCGGACCAGGCCGGTTTGCAGGGCCGCAAATATCACCAAATTTTCAATCTTTCCTCGCAAAAGGGCCTAAATTTTAGCCTGCAGGCCCTATAGGGGCATAGCAAAGTCCTTCGCTGCCAGTTGGATAAACTCCGATAGCGCAACAGAACCTTCATCGCCTACACCATGCCGCCGAACGGATACCCTGTTCTCGGCAGCCTCCTTTTCACCCACAATGAGCATGAACGGCACCTTCTGAACCTCGGCATCCCGGATCTTCCGGCCGATCTTCTCGTTGCGGTCATCCAGGTAACCCCGGATATCCTGGTTCTTCAACTCCTGGATCACCTTGGCGGCATAGTCATTAAACCGCTCCGAAATGGGCAGCACCGCTACCTGCTCCGGCGAAAGCCACAACGGGAACTTGCCCGCGCAATGCTCAATGAGCACGGCCACAAACCGCTCCAGCGACCCGAAAGGCGCCCGGTGAATCATCACAGGCCGGTGCTTCTGGTTGTCGGATCCGATGTACTCCAGTTCAAAACGCTGCGGCAACTGGTAGTCGACCTGGATGGTACCCAGCTGCCAGCTCCGGCCCAGGGCATCCTTGACCATGAAGTCGAGCTTGGGCCCGTAAAAGGCAGCCTCGCCCTTGACGGCCACGGTCTTCAGTCCACGCTCGTCGGCGGCTTCCTGGATCTCGCGCTCGGCCCTGTCCCACAGTGCGTCCTCGCCGATGTATTTTTCCTTGTTGGCCGGGTCGCGCAACGACACCTGGGCCGTATAATTTTCGAAACCGAGCGAGGTAAACACGTGCAGCACAAGGTCGATCACCTTGATGAATTCTTCTTTCACCTGGTCGGGCCGGCAGAAGATGTGGGCATCATCCTGCGTGAAGCCACGTACACGGGTAAGTCCATGCAGTTCGCCGCTCTGCTCATAGCGATACACGGTACCAAACTCGGCAAAGCGAATCGGCAGGTCGCGGTATGAACGGGGCTTGACCTTGTACATCTCGCAGTGGTGCGGGCAGTTCATGGGCTTGAGCATGAACTCCTCTCCTTCGTTGGGGGTCTGGATCGGCCGGAACGAGTCTTTGCCGTACTTCTCCCAGTGCCCGGAGGTCACATACAAGGCTTTGCTGCCAATGTGCGGCGATACGACCGGATCATAGCCTGCCTTGATCTGGGCTTTGCGCATGAACTGCTCCAACCGCTCGCGGAGAACGGTTCCCTTCGGCAGCCACAACGGGAGGCCCATGCCCACGTTTTCCGAGAAAGCAAACAGCTCGAGTTCCTTGCCGAGTTTCCGGTGGTCGCGCTTCTTGGCTTCCTCGAGCATCACGAGGTACTCCTCGAGTTCTTTCTGCTTGGGGAAGGTAATGCCGTAGATGCGGGTGAGCATCTTATTCTTTTCGTCGCCACGCCAGTAGGCGCCGGCCACGTTCAGCAACTTCACAGCCTTGATGAATCCCGTATGGGGAATGTGCGGGCCCCGGCAGAGGTCAGTGAACTCGCCCTGGTGGTAGAAGGAAATGGATCCGTCTTCGAGACCCTGGATCAGTTCAAGTTTATATTCATCGCCTTTCTTCCCGAAGAAATCCAGCGCTTCCGCCTTGCTCACTTCCCGGCGGGTGTACGGATTGCTCTTGCGGGCCAACTCGATCATCTTCGCCTCTACCTTGGCGAGGTCATCTTCGCCGAATTGCCGGTCGCCCAGGTCGACGTCGTAGTAGAACCCGTTTTCAATGGGAGGCCCGATGCCAAACTTGACGCCGGGATACAGGGCTTCCAGCGCTTCCGCCAGCAGGTGCGCCGACGAGTGCCAAAAGGCGTACTTCCCGCCCTTGTCGTTCCAGGTGAACAGGCGGACGGATGCGTCGGCGGTGATGGGACGCGAGAGGTCAAGGATCTCGCCGTTTACTTCAATGGACAGGGCATTTCGGGCGAGGCCTTCGCTGATGCTTTGGGCAATGGCCATCCCGGTCACACCGGACGGATACGTCCGTGATGAACCGTCGGGCAGGGTAATCTTCACTTCACTCATTCAGGCACACGATTTTGAGGCTGCAAATATGCAACTTTTTGCAGCAACCTGCCCGGCCTACAGCTTGAACTGAACGGTGGCGACGACGCCGAAGGGGCGCGCGTCCGGGCGATCGAGGTAGGTAAGACGATGGACGAAGTCGACGCGGAAGAAATGGAAGATGTTCTCCACACCCCATCCCACTTCCACGTAAGGTGTCCCGGAAAAATAGCCCGTCGGGTACGTCGTCTGCCCGTCGGGTGTCTGGCTGGCGATCATCTGGCGGTTTTCCTGGCTCAGCTCGCCGTAGATAATGTTGGTGGTGGCCACGAGGCGCCACTTCAGCTTGTTCATCAGGGGAATGCGGTTGAGGAACAAGCCCTCCAGGAACTGGCGGTAGCGGATGGTAACATACCGGTCGCTGACGAATTCGCCGAAGTTCATGAGGTTGTAGGCGTATTGGCTGTAGAGGAATGACTGGTTGCCCAGGTGGACAGCCAGCAACGGGTACGGCAGCTTGTCGGGGATGTACTCCCCGGCTATGGTCATGAACCCGACGCCCAGGAGGCCCATCCGTATCCGCTTGTCGACCTGCAGCCGGAATTTGTTGTAATCATAATCGCTGCCGAACAGGCCTTGCACGCCACGGGTATAGCGGAATGTTATCGCCGGCCACTTGCGCAGTCCCAGGCTCACCCGTTCGTTGCCGTTCTGGATATACGTCTCATCGCGGGCGTAGCGCGACTCGAGGAAAAACTCGGACGACTGGAATTCGGTATAGGTCGGTGCCCCGGGCACGTTGGCATCGCTGGGTTCCTTGTAGTAGGCAAACGGGTAGGTCGGCTCAAACGTGTGGTACCGGAAGGCGAAGCGCTGGGAGAAACCCTTGAAGAAATCGCGCCGGAACTGCGGAAAGACTTCATTAAAATAATAAGCACGCCGGTAGTTACCCCAGCGCACAGCCGTAAGAAACAACTGGTTGTTGGACAGCAGGTCATCGTCGATGCTCAGTCGGATAATGTCAGTCCGGGCGGAGATGTTGAACGTCGTCCACTTCTTCCGGTCGATGATGCGTTCGGCAAAGCCGGAAGCCTTGACCCGGTGGTCGTCGAAACCGTAGGCCAGCATGGCCCCGTACATCATCTTCTTGCTGTACCTGGAGTTGGTCTTGAACCCGCCCTGGATGCGGAATCCTTCCACCGAGTTCCACGTGAATGTGCGCAGGTATGGACCAACTTCCACTTTACCGAGGCTATAGTAGCCGTCTACGATGGCTTTGAATATCTCCGTGTAGGTCTTCACCACTGGGATGTTTTTCAGCGTGTCGATCATCTGGTAGACGCTGCGCTCGGTCGAGCTGAGTGGCTCGTGCCGCAGGGTGTCCCAGTACTTTTCCTCCTCGTACACGGTAGCATCTTCCGCCACGTTGATGCGTCGCTCGTAGAACGATTGCTCGCGGGGCTTGTTGATGACGAAGTTCTTGTTGCTGGTGTAGAACTTCGCGAGGAGGCCAACGGAATTCTTGCTCAGCTCGCTGATGTTGATCAGCACCCGGTTCTTCAGCGGCAGCCACTGCCCGGACTCCGTCTTCGCCAGTTCCTGCTGTATTTTAATCCGGTCGATGAAGTTGACGTTGGCTGTCTTGCCGATGGAGGCATCGATCTGTTTGAGTGCGTACTCCTTCTTGGTGATCCACATGGAGCCGGTGAAGGCCAGTTCCAGCGGGCTCTTCGGGTAGAAGTCGATGCGGTAGCAATAGTCGTCGCCGAGGTAGAGGCTGTCGAGCAGGTCGTAGTCGTAGTAGAGCCTCCACCCGTCGGCCAGCGGGCTTACAAAGTTCTTGTTGATGATGGGTACCCAGTTCTGGTAGAAGTTGTATTCCTGGAACGTCGACCCAACCAGCTGCGTCACCATCGTACCGTCGTCGATGCCAACGCCATTTATTTTGCTGCGCAGGATGGTCTCGGTGCTCAGCTGCGGCTGTTCGCGGTAGTAGAACTTGGATACGCTCTCAGTGATGAAGAGGGGCAGCACGGGTTTTCCATCCTCCCCCACGATGCGGTCTACGCTGTCGAGGACGGCGGCAATCTTCTTCATCACCTTCTTCTCCTTGAATTTGTCGGTAATGTTGTCAATGTCTACTTCCGTCTTGGTGTACACATCGTATTCATAAGCATCCAGCTTGCGTTTGTCGTTGAGGTCGCGGTTGCGCACGACGCCGCGCAGGATTTCCCAGGCTGGGTTTTCGCCGGCCTTCACCACTACTTCCTGCAGGTTGGTTTTTTCTTCGTCGAGCTGGAAGTTGATCACCTGGTCGACGCCTTTGCGGATCTTCTTTGTGCGCGGCTTGTACCCGATGTAGGTAGCCACCACGGAATCCGTTGGCTTCAAGGCGCGGATGACGTACTTACCATCAAAGTCGGTGGTGCCCCCGATGGTCGTGCCCTTGAACACCACGTTCACGAAGGGCAAGGGGTCGCCGGAACCGGCATCTGTTACTTTACCGCGGATGATTGTTTCCTGGGCGAGGGAGGCAGAGGCAGTCCAAAAAATAAAGGCGAGTGTCCGAAAAAAACCAGGGGGAATCTTCAACGAAAACTGTTTAATTGGGGGCGCAAATTGCCATGAATTCCGCAATATAGCAACCTGCCTAACCTGGAATATCGCACCGAACACGCGTCTACAACACCCCTGAATTCACGGATATGTTTGCCCGGCAATTGATCGTTCTCCTGTTGGCCACGGCTGCCTCCGTGCACGCGCAGGAGGAGGAGAAAAGCGCCGAAATCAGCGCGCTGCCGCAGTCCATCGATTCGGCCAAGGTCACATACAAGAACAAGATCCTCGCCTTCCCGCTAATTGCGTTATCCACCGAGACGAGCTGGGTGTTCGGCGCCGGGGGTGCCTACATCTTCAAGACCTCCAAGAAGGATCCAGACCTGCGAACGTCTACCATGCCGTTGCTCCTCCTGTACACACTCAAGGACCAGATCCTCGCCGGCATTGGCGCCAACATCTTCCTGCCGAAAGAAAAATACATCATTCGCTTCGAGAATACGTACAGCCGGTTTCCCGACAAGTTCTGGGGCATCGGCAACAACACGCCCGCAAGCGCCGAGGAATCCTACACCTTCAACCAGTTCTTCATCAACCCGGCCATCAGCCGCAAAATCCGGCGTAACCTCTTTGCCGGAATCGGTATCGAATACCAGCACGTGTTCAACATCAAGTACGACTCCGGCGGCAATTTCGAGAAAGACGAGGTCGTGGGCATCTACAACCGGAGTGAGTATGACGTGTTCGGCCTCAGCGCGCTGATCACCTACGATTCGCGCAACCACGCCTACACCCCCAACAAAGGCTCCTTGTTCCGCGTGCGCTTTTCCAACTTCAACCAAAGCCGCGCCAGCGACT
>JAYRXB010000495.1:0-2325 GCA_041917735.1 Cyclobacteriaceae bacterium | reverse complement strand
GCCAAGGGCAATGCCCTCCAGGATTTTCTGACAACCAACTTCAAGGAAGGAAAAACCGGCAACCAGGTTCTCGCCGACGCGCGGAAACAAGCGATCGAAAGTGGAATTACTCCTTCTATCTATACTCACCCCATTGGGCTGCATGGCCATGCTTCGGGCACCACCATTGGCATGTGGGACATGCAGGGTGGCGTACCGCACACGGGTGACTATCCGCTGCACCTGAACACGGCCTACTCCATCGAGTTGAATTGCGCGGTACCCATCGCCGAATGGAAGAAGGAAATTCGCATTCAGCTGGAAGAAGATGGGTTCTTTGATGCGAACGGATTTCGGTACATTGATGGACGCCAGCGCGAACTCATCCTGATTCCCAGGCCGGTGGCAAACGCCCGTTGATTGCCGGGTTAGCAAAAATGAAATTTCTGCGCAGACTGCATACCCTCCAGGGGCTGATCGGCTTCCTGATTTTCTTCGTATTGCTGCTGCCCTTCTTTCTCGTTCCCATCTACTTTCCCAAGCAGTATCGGTGGACGGGGAAACTTAACCGAATCTGGGCGAAAGGAACCCTCCTGTTCTGCTGGCTTGGCTACCGTGTCATAATCCGTAAGCCGCTGGACGCATCCCGCAACTACATCTTCTGTCCCAATCACTTTTCCTATCTCGACATACCAACAATGGGTTTGAACCCGATCGACACCATTTTTGTCGGCAAGCAGAGCATGGAAAATGTTCCTGTATTCGGCTGGATGTACAGCCGCCTCCACATCACCGTGGACCGTTCGCGCCTTCGAAGCAAGTATGGGACCTATGTGAAATCCGCACAGGCGCTGGACGAAGGCAAGAGCATTGTGATCTACCCGGAAGGAGGCATCTTTTCTCCGTATCCCCCGCAACTCGCCCCCTTCAAAGAGGGCCCCTTCCGCCTGGCGATTGAGAAACAAATTCCCATTGTGCCCGTCACCATACCCAACAATTGGATAATTTTGCCTCCACACGAATTCCTGGTGCGGTTTGGAGTCGTTGAGGTAATTTTCCATGAGCCGATTGAAACAACCGGCATGACTATGGCAGACCTTAAGCGACTCATGGACGAAACGTACACGGTGATCGAGAACGAGTTGAATACACATGGAAATAAGCCGGGCCACACTGAATAAAATTGCCCACCTGGCACGGCTCGAGTTTGGCGAAGCCGAGGCTGAACGCATGATGGGTGATCTCTCAGAGATTGTCAGCTGGACCAAGAAACTGCAGGAGGTGGATACCCGCGGTGTTGAACCGCTGATCTCCATGAGCCAGGAAGTAAATGTCCTGCGCGAGGATGTCGCGCACCAATCACTCACCCGGGAAGAAGCGCTCGCACGCTCCCCACAGCAGGATGGAGGATTCTACGTAGTACCCAACGTGATCGAATAACTCCCCGCGGTCCTGATGACATCGATTCTTTTCTTCCTGCAGCCATCCCGGAACAGAAACTTGTTTCTTTTCTTTATTGTGCTGTTCGCGGTTGCCCTGATGGGCACCGTAATCTCCTTCATCCTGTACCCGGCACCAGTCTTCACCTGGCAGCAATTACAGGAGCTTCAGCCACAGGCCCTTCCGCTCTTTGCCTTTGAACGCGGCAACCTTGAGTTTACCCTTTCCGGCGAGAATTACCTGCTTTTCGAACGGTGGATGGGAAACCCCATACAGCCTAACCGCATAGCGTTGGACATTTACTTCATCCTGTTCTCGCTTTCTTTCGCAGCGCTGCTGGCCATTGTATCAACGCTTCCCCGCTTTTCCTTTTACATCGGCTCACTCATCGCCGCGTTCCTGCTTGCCCTGATGCAGTGGGATACCCTTAATTTGACGGGACCTGAGAACCCATATGCCGGCGCGGGAGTTATCGTGTCGGTCATGGGTGTGCTGTTCCTTTTCCAGTTCTACCAAACCAGCGCTTCGTTTCTGCAGCGTTTCTTGACGTTTATCGGTCTGTTTGGCTTGGTCGGCGTAGTCATTGTGGTTGCATCGCCGCTGATTGACCCGCTTCGCCTGCTAGCAGCCAACACCCTGAACACAGCCCTTATCATCACGCTTGCGTTCATCATTCTCATCGCGCATCAACTGATGGCCTCGTTTGTAAGCCTGGCCACGGCAAGCTCCAGGACCAATGCACTGAAGCAATACTTCCTCCTCGCCACCATCTACCTGCTCAACCTCTGGCTGGCGTATGGAAACCGTATACGCTGGATCGACTGGGACTACACCATTCCCGCGTTTGCGCTCCTGGCTGTGTCCGCTGCCTTGACTGTGTGGACCATCCGACAGCGCATGCCATTT
>JAYRXB010000494.1:0-2300 GCA_041917735.1 Cyclobacteriaceae bacterium | reverse complement strand
TGTTCTTCGCTGTGCCACTAAAGGTCCATTTATTGCCAGACACTGAAATCGTAGGGGTATTGCCCAAGGGAACAGAAACTGTGTATTCGGTAGTGAGTGAACCTCCACCGGAATCTGTATCGAAAATAATGGTGTTGCCATCCGGTAAATCAGAATCTTTGGTTATGGCCAACGAACTACCGTCGCTGCCCGCCGCCTGAAGAGTTTCTGTCGTTCCGATGGTCGTGCAAGTCAGCGGCAGCAGCGAGTAGGTTGTTCCCTTGAAGGTAACGGAACAACTTGTACTGGGGGTGGCATTGTCTTTGCCGCAGCCAATCGCAACCAGGATGATCAGCAGGTAGGCTTTGATTGATTTCATGGTGATCAGATTGAGTTAGAAAACTACTGAAAAGGAGTAAACCAAACAATACAGGCATCATCGAATTCATCTCGTCCATGCTAACTTCATCCATTGACTAGATCCTGGGGGGTGCGTTCTCAAAAATCCACTTCATGAATGCAGGAAAATAATCGCTGCCGAAGAAGTAAATGACAGCGTTGAGCAGCACCGACCATCCCGTGGCGCTGATCAGCATGGCAACCAAAATCCTCCCTTTTGATTTGGTGGCGCCGACCGCAAGCAGTGTACCGCCAATTGGCGTGAGCAGCAACGGCGTCAAGAGCGCGATGCCGGTCAATCCATACTTTCGCCAGGCCGAAATCCGGCGCGACCGCGGGGTAAATTTCCTGCGGTTGCGATAGAACTTTCGCAACACAGCCGATCGAAGCCATTCGCCAAAAAACGTGAACACCACAACGGACATCATCATGCCGCCGATCGTAGCCAGGGTGGCGGTGATAACATGCAATCCCAGTGCGAGCCCTGTCATCGGGCCCAGAATGAACTTAAGCATGCTCAACAGGAAGACCGTAAGGGCCTTCAACGCCTCCTCCGCCATATCATTTTTCGCCGTAACTCAGATCGCCTGCATCACCCAGTCCGGGCAGGATATAGTAATCCTTGTTCAATTGATCGTCTATGGAGAACGTCCAGAGCGAAGCTGGCTGCTTCACTACATCCATCAGGAACCTTACGCCTTCCGGGGCTGAAATCACAGATGCCAGGTACAAATGTGCCGGTCTGCCATGTCCTTCCAGGAGCCGCAGCACCTCCGCCAATGACTTTCCGGTGGCCAACATGGTATCCAGCAGGATAACGTGCTTGCCTGCCAATTGCGGGACAGCCACATATCCGGCCTGAATTTTCAGCTCGGCGGCGCCCTCCACACGAAAAGCCCCAACGAATCCGGTATCTGCCTGGTCAAAGACCTGCTGAAATCCTTCCAGGAACGGAACTCCTGCGCGGAGCACTGTAAGCAACACCACGTTGTTCTCCGGCAAGCTCATGCGCTTTTGGCCTAGCGGTGTCTTTACATCTTCCTGGTGGTAGGTCAATTCTTTGGAGATCTCGTACGCCATGATTTGACCTAACCGTGTAAGATTGCGTCGAAACAGAAACCGATCCTTCTGCCGGCTCGGGTCACGAAGATCAGCCAGGAAGCGATTGGCTATGGTATTGGTTTCTCCGAGGTTGTGAACATTCATCTTTCTGGCTACAAGAAATTAAAGCAATAAGATTACGCCTTGAACCTAGGCATGTGGGCGCACCGCCAACTCATAGGCTTGCTGGTAATGGCGGATGAGGTTCTTCCAATCAAACGCCGTAGCATAGTTTTCCACATTGTTGCGTTGCATGATGCGGTCGCGTCGTGTCTGGGTAAGAAAGCGATACAGCGTGCCTGCCAGTTGCCGTGCGCTCCAGTCAAAAGTGCGGCGGCCGCGTTCGATCACATACATTCCATTCTTCTCATAGTCGGGAAAGTTTCGGGTAAGGTAATCACCGAAGCCCGAGAGGTCACTCGTAACCGAAGGCACTCCGCTGGCCATGCACTCCAGCGGCGTGTATCCCCAGGGTTCATAGTAACTCGGGAATACCCCCAGGTGACAGCCCCGAACAAATTGACCGTAGTCCATACCAAATAACGGGCTGGTTGAAGTAATAAAGTCGGGATGATACACGATCTTCACCTTGTCTTCCGGTCGATTGAGCAGGTTGTGCCGCACCAGGTACTGGAGAATTTCATCGCTCTCTTCATTGACCAGCTTGTGCGTGATCACCATGGGCAATTTGGTCCCCTTCCACGACTGCACGGTGCGGCGGTAGCGGAGTTTCCAGTAGTCACTGACAAAGTCATTCAAATTCGGTAACCGGTTGTCCTGTCGTTGGGTGGATGCATTGAAAAGGGCCTTCCCAATCTCCT
>JAYRXB010000493.1:0-2693 GCA_041917735.1 Cyclobacteriaceae bacterium | reverse complement strand
GGTCAACCTTGCCCCGGCAATAGCCTGGGTCCAATCATTGATATCATCGTTGGCCAGGTTTCGGCGAATGATCAATTGGGAGATCAACGTAGGCAATCCGTCATCATTGGGACCGGGTCCAGCGGCATCGTCCGTTACAACGAAATTGAAAACTACTGCGCCAGGACCTGTTGTCGTCAGGGAAGAGATCGTGGCCGGTGCCAGGGCGCCAGCGGTGATGGTGGTGCCGGACGCGGCAACTACGGAAACGGGATTGCTGCCAGTACCCGTTACTCCCGTTGCACTCAGTGTAAGCGTTCCATTACCGGTCTGGAAATACAGGAAGGCCGGCGAGAATGTATATAGCCCGGCATTGGGAGCGGGGGAGTCAGCGCTCAATGTAAATCCGGGAGACAACGGGATGGCACATGCCAACGATATGGTGTTGGCATAGTCAAAGTCCCTGTTGTTATTGCCATCCCTGGCCTCCACCGCAGGCACCGCCTGCTGAGATGAAATGTTCTTGTTGGCCAGCAATGTAGTGTTGAAGTTGGTTGTAAAAACCAACTGTGAAGCCGTTACTTCAATCTTGTTGCGATCGCCCAATAGGGACGTTACGGCCCCACCAGCCGCCGGACCTGTGAACAGGGAAGAAACCAATGCCTGCGTGGAGGTATTGGTTACCGTAAACGAGAACTGCTGATTGTCTACCACCGCGGTGGTAAAGGTTACCCGAACTGTCAGGGTCCGTGTGGTATTGTCACCAACAGAGAAGTTGAATCCCGTGAAGTTTACACTGCCCGCGGCCGGAGCGGCTTCTGCAAGTTCAACCAATCCGTCATACAGTGCGGCACTGCGGATGAATGCTGAATTGGTAATGGCCAGGGTGAGAGATGTAAGGTTCGTAGGAGCGCCGTCGGCATCAGCCCCGGCACCATCTCGAACGTCGAACTCCGCGACGGCCATACTGTTCAGTGTAGTAACATTTACGGCCTGGAGACTGGCATAGTCAATATTGGTTGGATAGATGAAGGTTCCGTTGACTAAGATATCGGAGGCATTCGATGCGCCCAGGTTAAAGGCGGTGGAGTTGTCGTTAATCCAGCCCGAACCGTTGGTGGTAGTCAATACCCTGCCTGAGGCCGTTTGATTGTGAACGATACTCGAGTACGATCCAAAACCATCAACCAACGTGGCCGTAGGAACGGTGACCATGCTTCCATTGGAAGTGAGGCCTACCGAGACGAAGTCCTGATCCAGGTCGCGTGATCCAAGGTTATCCGTGGCTTCGACCGTCACCGTGGGCGTAACCGCATTACCAATGAGCAGGTTGGTAGGGTGAGGGTTCTGTATGATGTTGAGTCGATCCGCTACGACGATCACCGTGTTGGCTGTCGGGTCTGTAGCTGCTCCGCCGCCATCTGGGCTGCTAAAGGTAGATCCGCCATTTCCGGTAGTCACGGAAGTTATGGTCAATTGGAATGCCTCATTGTCGATAACGTTCGGATCGAAACTCGCAAACACACTGAATGATTTAAATCCTGTGCCGCTGTTGGCAACGTCTTCGGCCAACAGGGACATGCCGGAGAAGGTAACGGATGCGCCTGCGGCTACGGTAGCCACAATGTTAGTTCCGTCAGAAATACCCAGGAAACGGAGATTGCCCGGATTCGTGATGGACATTCCCAGGGAAGTGAGTGTGGTTCCCAGTTGGTCCGGATCTACACCAGCAACACCATCCTCAATCCTGAATCGGGCTACTTCAATGCTACCGGCAGGGGGTGGGCTAGCCAGCGTAAAGAGGCTGGCGTGTTGATAGTTGTTGTAGGAAATGGTCGGTGGCTCAGTAAACGAACCGTCGACGGTAACCTGAGAGAGATTGCTCGGTGCTGTGAAGTTAATCGCACCGGAAGTAAACTGGGTAAGCAACGGCAAGGCTGCGTCCGTATCGGAAACGCGGAAATTGTAATTGCCTCCCGTGTTCACTTTGACATTTGTCCAGGTGAATCGACCGGCAACCATGTTGGCGGCGGAAGCAGCTGGTGTGGCGTACGTAAACAGTATTTGCCCGGTCGGGGGCACCGTGGGTGCAGTAATGGTTACTTGTTGTGTCTGGTTCAGGTCAACGTTGCCATTGACGTCCGTGGCGGCAATCGCCAACGTAAACCCGGTACCGGCTTGAGAGCCGCTGGCGGGAACCGTGCTAAACGTCAGGCGATCGGCGGTGACGGTGGCCAATCCATTTCCAGTCCCGGAACTCACCGTTGCCGTAGCGGCGAATCCGCTGGAGTTGACGGCTGCAACGCCAAAATCAGCGTCATCGGTTGTGAAGACAAGCCGCTTGTTGTCTAGGTCCAACGCAGTGATGGAGGTCTGGAACCAGATCTTTACCTGGAGGGTCTTGGTGGTGTTGTCACCCACATAGCCCAGGTCGGTACTCAGTGAAGACTGAATGCCGGTGATGGTAATGTCATCGGCAGACAAGGTAAAGCTGGCAGGGTTTGCGACGCTGTTGATGGATGCAGTGCCGTCGGTCAGAATAATTCCGCCGATTACATCGGTCCAATCCCCCGTTTGGTCGTTGACGAGGTCACGACGGATGACCAACGAGGTGATTCGCGTCGGTGCTGCATCGGCGGCGTTCGTAGCCCCGTCATCGTCGATGACAAAGGAGAAGTTGGCGCCGGCAGCGGCGGCTTCCGCTTGCGTATCCT
>JAYRXB010000492.1:0-4094 GCA_041917735.1 Cyclobacteriaceae bacterium | reverse complement strand
AGCTACATCGACTTCCTGAAGAAAGAACTTCCCAAGAAGCCGGCAGGGAACTTTGCACTCGGGGCCGACAACTATGACGCCATGCTCCGCGATCAGTATTTACTCCCCTTCGACTGCGACAGCCTCCTGGCTTTTGGCTGGTATCACTTCGAGAAGACGGTAGCGGAACTCGAAGAAGTAGCCAAACGCATCGACCCGACCAAGACGTGGCAACAACTCGCGATCGAGATCAAGAATCACTACCCGGCGCCTGACCAGATGATTGAGGCCCACCAGTTGTGGGTCGACAAGGCAGGAGAGCATATCCGGAAGAACAACCTCATCCCGATCCCCTGGAAGGAGCAAGTGAAAGTTGTGCCGCGGGCTGAATATCTCCGGAAGACGTCGTATTACGGCAACTTCTCCTTTGCCCGGGGTATGGATCCCGACAGCGTCTACCGGTCGGAGTGGCGAATCAACCCCTTCGAAGACCAGTGGGACGACAAGCGCAAGCAGGAATACCTGGTTGAGCACGACTGGGGAGTCATCATCGTCACCGCACCACACGAGACCTACGCCGGCCATCACGTGCACGGCTTGTACCAGGCCAACAACCCGCGCCCGTTGCGGCGAGAGCATTCCATCAGCCTGTTCTCGGAGGGGTGGGGCCTGTACAACGAACAGCTCATGCGCGAGACCGGCTTTCTCCCCAACGACAGCATCTTGCTTCGACAGCTGCAGCTGCGGCTCTGGCGCAATGCCCGTGTGATCTATGACGTAGGCCTTCACACCGGACGCATGACGTACGAAGAAGCGATCTCCCTGATGACCGACCGCGTTGGATTCCTTCGATGGGCTGCCCAGCTGGAAGTCGATGCCTGCAGTGCCGCCCCGGGTTACTTTATTGGCTATTTCACCGGGATGATGGAGATCCTCCGGATGCGGGAGGACTACAAGAAACTTCGTGGCGATCAGTTTACCCTCGGCGACTTCCACGCCAAACTGCTCCAGGGCGGAAGCATGCCGACTTCGTTGATGCGGGAAGCGCTGTGGGGGAATAGTCGATAGTCCATGGTCGATGGTCGATGGAAACTCGGTGCTCGGTACTCGTTGCTCGTTGCTCGGTACTCGTTACTCGGTACTCGGAGTATTGACCAAAAGCGAATATCTATGATGTACAGTTTCAAATACCTATACCCTGTTAATCACCTCAGCTATATTGACTTCTCGTCACTTCAACCCGTGCTACGAGGCACGAGAAGCGAGTAACGAGTTTCGAGACCAATAGATCGTAAACATGAATACTCCCATGAAAAAACCATTCTACATTCTTCTACTATTCATACTAGCCTCATGTAGCACGGATAAACCTCGTCAAACACCCGAAGATGCTTCCGCGGCGCTGTCGGCGTTTGTCAAAGACCTCGGTCCCTCGCGGGGCAGGGGCCAGGGCAACGCGCGGGATTCCATGAGCCTGGCTTCCTTCGCTTCAGCATTGCAACGCACCCGCGACCAGCTGGTCACGCTGAGGAGCATCGACACCAGCAAACTGGTTGGCGACGACCTCATCGACTGGAAGTTCGCCGAGAGCATCCTGGTGGGACGTGAGTTGGACCAGGCGAACTACCAGCCCTGGCGCCGCGATCCGCGGTTGTACATGACCTTCACCGGCATCTCGGGAATCATGAACGGCCCGGGCGATACTGACAATAAGATCGAGCAGATCGAAAAGCGGCTGGGCATTGCCCTCGAGCAGTTGGCAAACGGAATCAACCAGCTGGACACCTACGTACCTCGTTTTCAGGAATTGGGTTTGTTCATGGCAGAGAACGGGTTCTTGTTGTTCGACAAAGAGATCCCGGCGTTTGTGAAGCAAGTGGGAGCCCCCGCCAAAAAGCTCATCGCCCCCGCACGCGAGGTGCGCGCCATGCTGGAGAAGTATGTCGCCTTCATGAAAGACGAGCTGCCGAAGAAACCTGCCGGTACCTTTGCTATGGGAGCCGAGACCTACAACGCCATGCTGAAAGGGCAATATTTGTTGCCGTACGATGCCGACAGCCTCTACGCGTTTGGGTGGGCGCAGTTCAACGCCACGGTAGCGGAGTTGGAGGCGCTGGCGAAGAAGATCAACCCCTCGAAGACCTGGCTGGAGCTGGCCAACGAGATCAAGCACGAGTATCCGGACCCCCACAAGATGATCGAGGTGCACCAGGAGTGGGTGGACAAGTCGCGCGAACACGTGCTGAAGCACAACCTGATACCCATCCCCTGGAAGGAGCGGGTGATCGTGGTAGAGCGTGCGGAATATTTACGCAAGACATCCTACTACGGGCATTTCAACTTCGCCCGGGCCAAGGACAAAGACAGCATGTACACCTCCGAAGTGCACATCAACCCCTTCGAAGACCAGTGGGACGACAAGAAGAAGCAGGAATACCTGCTCGAGCACGACTGGGGTGTCATCATGGTGACGGCCCCGCACGAGACCTATGCCGGTCACCACGTGCACGGGCTCTACCAGGCCAATAACCCCAGGCCGTTGCGCAAGAACAACAGTATCAGTTTGTTTTCCGAAGGGTGGGGGCTCTACAATGAGCAGCTGATGCGGGAGACCGGCTTTTTCCCCAACGACAAGATCCTGCTGCGCCAGTTGCAGCTGCGGTTGTGGCGCAACGCCCGTGTGATTTACGATGTGGGCATCCACACCGGCAAAATGACCTACGAGGAAGCCATTTCGCTGATGACCGACAAGGTAGGATTCCTTCGATGGGCTTCGCAGCTGGAGGTGGATGCCTGCAGTGCAGCGCCGGGTTACTTCATTGGCTACTTCACGGGCATGATGGAGATCCTGAAGATGCGCGAGGACTACAAGAAGTTCAAGGGTGACCAGTTCTCCCTCAGCGAATTTCATGAGCGACTGCTGAAAGCAGGAAGTATGCCGACGTCGCTGATGCGGGAGGCGCTCTTTCTTCAACCCTAGGAGCGGTGTGTCAACGTGCCAACGTGCCAGGGTGTCAATGAGGTGTTGAGGTGTTGAAGTGTTGAAGTGTTGAGGTGTTGGGGTGTTGAGGTGTTGAGGAGGAAGAAACGTCCATTACGGAACACCATCGTCCGTAATCGACCATGCCAGGGCTTAAAATCACACTACATGGCCCTTTTCCTTCGTGGCATGATTCATGAAATACAAGGAGCGGAATATTCATGAGTCGAATCATCTATACTACGCTTAAGCCTCGATAGTCCATGATTGCTAATCTCCTCCATGTCACTTGGCGCCACCTGATACGTCAAAAGGCTAATACGGCCATGCACATCATTGGCCTTACGCTTGGCATTACCGTGTGCCTTCTCATTGCTCTGTTTATCCGGTATGAAGTGAGCTTTGATGCCTATCATCCACAGGCGAATCAAACGTATCGGGTGATTTCAAATTGGCGCGAGAACGGAGAATTGAGTAAGCATTTCTCTACACCATTTCCGCTCGCTAACACTATTCGATCGGAAGCGAGCGGTTATGGACAGGTGTGTTTCGTTCATCCGGTGCATGTGAATACCGTGGAGGTGACTCCGCAGAAACGTTTCTTGATTGAGAATGTGGTGGCCGTTGAGCCTGAGTTCCTCGACATTTTCTCGGTCGACGTGTTGCAAGGCGACTTGCAGCAGACGCTCCGTCAACCCTATCAGGTCGCGCTTACAGAGTCGATCGCCAAAAAGTTCTTTGGCGCAGAGAGCCCAATGGGCAAGACGATCAAACTCAAGATGGCTGACGGTTTTGAGTTTACGGTCACCTGCATCATCCGTGATTTACCCGCGAATACACACTTGAAAGTTTCGATGTTGGTTTCGTATTCCTACAAGGAGACCTTCTTGAAGGATAACCTGGATGGTTGGACGTATGTTTCCGGCACGGAAACATTTATCGCGCTTCCGGAGCGGGCTGATACAAGCGTGTTGATGGCCCAACTTAAAAGCATAGCCGACAAATACATCAATGCAAGTACAGGTGATATGTACCGCAGCGACTTTAGCTTGCAACACCTGGGTGAGATGCACTTTGCAACTGACGTGTCCGATGGCAGCACGATGGCGATGGACTGGTTGTGGTTTTTTGGATT
>JAYRXB010000491.1:0-11736 GCA_041917735.1 Cyclobacteriaceae bacterium | reverse complement strand
CGGGGCCATAGCGCCCTCATCCCCAAGATTTATCGACCAGTCAACCCGTGCGCGCACCGTTTGCCCCTGTGGGTTGACAACCTTGTAAAAGACCATATCCTCACCCATAAAGTCATAGATCTTATCAAAATGGAAATTCCCATTTCCATCGACCGCTGTCTCATACTGAATGCGATCGGTATGTAGATAGATGATGATCTTGCTGAGGTAGGGCAACGGCTCAAGGTCAATTGGAGAGTAGACCCTGCCGGAAAGGCTAAGGTTGGCGCCGTAAAGAAGAACGGGGTAATCAGGCACCATGCGCGCGGGCATTTGGCTTGTTGAAAGAAGGTTAAGCTCCCGGTCGGGCAACGCCATCTCCCAGTCGAATCGTGGTTGCTCCGTACGCAATTCCAGGGTCGGGTCGGGCGTACGCATAGCTCCCCTCCTCACATCATCCGGGATGATGGAGACAGCCAGGCTCGACCGAAGCGGTTGCCCCAATTCATCCGTCACGGAAACCGATACGCCGAGGTCTGTGCGCGCAATTACCTGATCCGGCAAATCCGCAAACCTCACCACAGCCTTCGGTGCGGGAGAACTATACACGGGCCGAAAGGACAACGGGCGTAAACTCTCGTCAACCAGGTACAACTCAGCGTATCCTTCCGGAAAAAAATCCCCAGCTACCAGGATACTCGATTTGCCGCTCTCGCCCACCCGTACGCGCTGGCTATGCAGCACCTGCCGGTTAGCTATCAAAAACAAGGTTACTTCCCGTGGGGCCTCGGGTCCCGAGAGCACCTCAATGACCTGTGCCTTCTTGGGTCCCGGATAAACCCTGAGTGTCATAGATCCGGGCAAAACGCGTGGCAGCGGTGCTTTCTTCCTCACCTGCGGATCCCCATATTCAAGGAAATACTCCTGGTTAGTCTTTGGAACAAAATAGGCGCTGGCAAGCCCTTGTTTAAACTCGACATCCATTATCCGACCTTCAATGCCGGTCAGCGTTGCCGCAACCGGCGAAGGGTCGCTGGAACGAATAACAACCCGGTTAAGGACTCCGGGTACCAGGTTGCCACCCTCTGGATGAAAGGTGATGGTTGCTTCCGCCGGACTCGCTTTTTCCAGGCGTTGGGGACCGGCAATCAGCAAGGAGGTTGTAAATCCATAGGCTCTTGTCATGCGATCGCTGAAGAACCTCACTTCGTAGTTGCCCGGCTCAAGTTGCTTCGGCAGCACCAGTTGATTGGCAGCACCAAAGGGCTGACAGGCTACCACTTGCTTGATGACTGTCTTTCCGTGCTGGTTGATCAACAACATCGTGAATAAAGAACGTTCCTTTAAGGCATCCTTTGCTTCCGTCAGTATGAAGACGCGAAAGAACGCCGTGTCTCCCGGCGCATACTTGTCCTGGGAAAAGAAAACCAACGGCCTTACGCCCGGGGTTGTTGCCAAACTTGCCGAGAGTTGCCGCGTTGCCTCCGCAACAATTTCAGATTGTGCCATCGACCGGGCACAAAGGAAAAATGCCAATAAGCCAAGCGCTACATGTTTCATTCCCAGAACGGTGGCTTTTGATTGGTCGAGTTTGGCACCACTGCACGGCAGTCGCCCACAATCACCCCAGACGAGACAGGGACCGGGACATCCTTCCGATGGATCATGATGTGTTTCCGGGTAACAGCGGCGGCATAGAACACACCAATTACGTCGGGCCCGCCGCTGATGGGCCTCAGGTTGCCCTGCAGTTCAAAGAAGGGAGGTTGAAAAATACTTGCTGCATTTTGTGCTTGATTCCGGATGGCGGAATAGAACGCAAAGGCTTCCTCCGAGAGCTCCATTTGCGTGATTTCCACACGGTATTTGTCATTGAAGGTAAACTTGTTAATGGGAATTCGCTGCATAAAAATCCGGTCTGCCGTGGTGCCCGCGATGACGGATGGATTGGGGATGACAATCGGCGATGATTCACGCACGTACGCCCAACACATGCAACAGGTACAGCCTGTTGCACATGGCAGGGTTTGGAAGCCACAGGGAGGAGCGGCACAAAGAATGGGAATGAGAATCTGGGAGGGGTCGGTAAACAATCGATAGGTACCATAGAATGTATACCGCAGCCTCCAGTTGCTTGAGGCATTGACCGAGGAGTTCACGAATACATCAAAACCGTCTTCCTCCAGTCCTGTCGATGGATTGAAGACACGCGAATACTCATACGTGATTGTATCAATCTTGCCCGCGGGAAGCATTTGCTGAAGTGTGGAAGTGTAGGAATTGCCCGAGGGTAGTGTAACGTTCAGTTGATAGGTCCGGCCGATCACACCCTGAATCGTGCTGGTTACATACTTGCCATTGCCGAGGTCGGTCAACGCGTCGGATTCGCCCGTGCTGCTGGTAATCCTGACATTGGCTTTGCTCACTCCAAACTGGGTATAGTAACCTCCGTCTGCCGGGTATGCCCGCGTGATCTTTACCGTGTCCGGACCAGGCTCGTCACTCATCGACCCCACAATTATAATCGGCAACTCTTGTGGCGTTGTGGATATTTCAGCCTTGTCAATACATCCCAGCACACCCAGCAACAGAACAAGGTATCGGCTCAGCGTCGTATTCTTCGCCAGTGTTGCAGGGAGCGTGATGTCGATCAGGATCTTCAAAATTTGAAATTATAGGTTATCGAGGGCACAATAGTGCCGACGATTGAAATTTGGTAGGTGTTTATTCTCCCCGGCGTGTCGCTGACAAAAAAGTAGGAATAGGCGTTGCGCCTGCCATACAGATTAAGAATGGAGAAGGTCCATGAGCCTGACCACGGTTTCTTTAGTTTATGGCTGCCTTCAACCACGAACGCAACATCCAATCGGTGGTAATCGGGTATGCGGTACTGGTTGCGATCTGAGAAATAGGCGACCCCATATCCGTCCACCGTAAATCCGAACACGGGAACAGTGATGGGGCGACCTGTGCGGTACGCAAAGTTTCCTGTAAACGACCATCGCCTGGAAAGGCGGTAATTCCAGGAGAGGTTCACCATGTGGGGCTGATCATAATTGGAAGGAAATGGCTCTCCGCCATTTATCGTTTCCGGCCCCCCGTCAAATTCCCTCAGCGAGCGTGAATAGGTATAGCTCAACGTCCAGGTCAGCCGCCCCTGGCTCTTGGAGAGGTATGTTTCAATCCCATAGGCTGTGCCCTTGCCTTGCAAGAGATCGGCTTCAAGTGTTTTGTTAAGAATGAGGTTGGCTCCATCCTTGAAGTCGAGGACATTCTCCATTTTCTTGTAAAATACTTCCGCATAGGCTTCATACATCTTCTGTTTGAAATCCCGGAAATAGCCGAGTGACACCTGGTCCGACACCTGCGGTTTGAAGAAGGTATTTGAAGGTTGCCAGATGTCGATGGGTGTGACAGCAGCCGTATTGCTGATCAGGTGCAAATACTGGTAGATCCGATGATAACTCAATTTCAACGAGGAACTGCTGCTGAGCGAGTACCGGAGGGCAGCGCGCGGTTCGATGCCCAGGAATGAAGACACTGACTCGCCCGATGCATACTTGATGCTGTCGGTAAGGTTTTCTGCCAAGATCGGTGATGCGGGCTGGTATACATTTACCGTTGCAGGTCCAAGTTGGACAAACGAAGAGAGCCTGGCGCCAGCATCCAGGACAAGACGATTCGTCAGGTTGTAGGAGTCTGACACATACAGCCCGCTTTCCAGCGACTGCTGATCCTCCATGGTTATCGCACGGACATCGGATTCGGGCGTGGAGGGCCGCAGCTTGCCCGGGCTGAACATGTAATAGCTTGACTGAACACCGAAAGAAATCCGGTGAGCGCCAGCTGTCCACAGGAAATCCATCTTCAGCGTGGGGTACACTATTTTGTACTCGAGGTCAAACGCGTTGGCCTGCTGCGTGTTTGACACCGTGTATCCATAGTCACCTACTCCAACCAGAAAACTACCGGTTAACCGGGGGGAAAATATCTGGTCCAGCCTCGCGGATATCAGTTGGTTGGTCCATTGAAACGTTGTATCGCCCCGGATGCGAAGCTTGTCAAAACTTCGATAGTAGCTTAACGTCAGCTTGGAGTTGGCGCCCAGGGCATGCTCCAGTCGGAGGTCTCCATCGTAGAATCCCACTTCGCTATTGGTCAGGTCCTTGTAGGTATTCTTCAGCAAGTCGAGGTACCAATTTGCATAGGTTCCGCGCACGCTGGCAGCGAGGGTGGTACGGTTTTTCGACAAAGGGCCCCGGACCATCAGGTTAGCGGATACCAGGCCTATTCCCCCATTGACGCGCCAACGCTCCGGGTCACCCGCCTTGCTTCGTATGTCCAACACGGAAGAAACACGGCCGCCAAACTCAGCGGGAATACCTCCCCGGTAGAAACTCATTTCCTGGATGGCCTCCGAATAAAATGCCGAGAAGAAACCAAGAGCATGGGATGTATTGAACAGGGGCAGGCCATCGTAGAGAACGAGGTTCTGGTCTACACTGCCGCCGCGCACGTTAAACCCGGCTGCTGCCTCACCCACGGTATTGACGCCCGGCAGTGACTGCAGTTGCCGCACCAAGTCCGCTTCGCCAAGCAGCGATGGTTGCTTCTTCATGGCACCAACAGACAATTGAAGTTGGCCGGGGCGGCTAACCGTCAGTTCATTGATAGGCTGGGAATTGATGACCACCTCTTCCAGTAGGACCGGCGCTTCCTGTAAGGATAGCTGGAGGTCACCTTCATCATACAGGGTAAGGTCAATGGTCCGTTCCTTGAAACCGATGAAGTTGACATGGAGAATATGCCGGCCGGCCGGAAGACGCAGCTCGTAGCGACCCTCCTGACCTGTGGTGGTTCCCCGGGTTCCATTGGGCACCAAAGTGGCGCCAACGACTGGCGTTCGATCTTCTTCATTTATGATACGGCCCCGCAACGTCACTAATTTTCCAGGGCGGTATAAGGTTGGCTCTCCCACGGTGGCTGTCTCTATGTTCTGTCGCCGGCGGGTGGCATCCCGGTAGGCTTCCCTTCGACTGATTTCAATGGCCGGATCCTTCACAAAAGCCAGGGCGCGGTCATGAACGAGCACAAAGGACACGTCTGTTTCACGGAGTACATCCGTGAGAAGGTCTGCCAGTGTTTGGCCGCTGTAACTGCCATCAATGGAAAACGGGGCTATCCAATCTTCAAGAAAGAAGAATGTAACATCGTGTTTACGTTCAAACTCTTCCAGAAACTGCTGGAGTCGCTTATCCTGCTCCGAACCATCCAGGCGAAAATCCAACAGGGACTGAGCGGTTGCTGAACCATTCACAGACAGCAGCACAAGGAAGGCCAACCGAATCAATAGCCGCATCCTTAAAGGTAGCAATTTGAACAAATGACTTCGTGGGCCGAAAGGCAGGAATCCATCCACACACGATGAATACCGCAAAAAAGGTTAGCTACCCGAATCCATCACACCCACTAGCTACCGACGGGTTAAGCAATTACATTTGGCTTTCAAAACTGCACCATGAAGTACCTTCCTTGCTTTTTCCTGCTGCTCGTCTCGCTTCCCTGTTTCGGACAAAGCCCCGACCTCCCCAGTGATTTCTTGCCCAAGGAATTTCACCAGCAGCGTCGTGAAGCACTGCGGGAAAAACTCCCTGCCAATTCCGTTGCCGTTTTCTTTGCGGCCGCGGTGCGTAACCGATCAAACGACGTAGACTATGAATTTCACCAGGATCCCGACTTTTATTATCTCACCGGGTACAAGGAGCCAAATTCGGTGCTTCTGATTTTCAAGGACATGCAGAAAGCGACCAACGGCTCGTCCTACAATGAGATCATTTTCGTTCAAATGAGAGACGTCACACGTGAGATGTGGAACGGTCGGCGACTGGGTGAAGAAGGAGTCAAGACCCAAAAGGGTTTTGCGTCCGTGTATGGAAACAAGGAATTCAGACGTTACAACCTTGACTTTTCAAAGTTCGACAAAGTACTCTTCTATGACTTTAAGAACGATGTCCGAGACGAGCCGCGCGACTCCGCGGACCTGGCCGATCTGATTGTGCAATTCAAACAAAAGGCAAACTATCCGGATGAAAGCCGGGTGGCTGTCAGCCTGGAGCCCCCAAAAAACAACCTTGATACCCGTAGCCTGGGTGGAATAATGGCCCAGTTGCGCGGAATCAAGAAGCCTGAGGAAGTAGAATTGATTCGCAAAGCTGTACTGGTGTCCTGTCAGGCACAGGTAGAGGTCATGAAAGCCATGCGACCAGGAATGAGCGAACTGGAAGTGCAAGGCATCCATGAATTTGTCTTCAAGAAATACCAGGCCGAAGATGTGGGTTATCCTTCCATCGTGGGCTCGGGCCATAACGGTTGCATTCTTCATTACGAAGAAAACTACAAGCCATCGATCGAATCCAAAGACCTCATCCTGATGGACCTTGGTGCCGAATACCGCGGATACACCGCCGACATCACCCGGACCATTCCCATCAGCGGCAAGTTCTCTCCAGAACAAAAGCAGATCTATGAATTAGTACTCAAGGCCCAGGAAGAAGCTATGAAAATCTGCAAACCCGGAACGACTTTCGCTGACCTTACCAAGGCTACCCGGGTGGTCATTGACCAGGGGCTTAAGGACCTGGGCATCATCAAGGAGGGAGAAAAACACCTGTACTACCCCCATGGCTGCTGTCATCACATCGGGCTTGATGTTCATGACAAAGGTGAGTATAAGCAGCTTCAGGAGGGCATGGCCATTACCATCGAGCCCGGAATTTACATTCCTGAAAACAGCAACTGTGACCCAAAGTGGTGGGGGATTGCTGTACGGATTGAAGACGACTATCTCCTGACAAAGGATGGCCATGATCACCTGTCGGTGCTTGCACCCAGGAAAGTCGAGGATATCGAGGCCACCATGAAACTGTCAAGTCCCCTGGACAACTTCCTGTTACCCGAATTGCCAACAAAAAAGAAGTAACCCAGGTTGCATGTTGGAATGATCGGGCTAGCTCTGGTCATCCGGCACTTCGGAAAATTGAGATACTGGAGCCATCTGGCTAATATGCGTCCATGAAACGAATTGCTCTCCTCCTCGTGCTTGCCGTCTTCGCCTGTACCGGACCCGATGCGCAGCAGCGGTTTTCCGGCAAACTGGACGAATTCATGATGGCACAAATTGACCAAAATGGGCCCGGTGGCGCAGTGCTGGTCATGAAGGACACATCGGTGATCTTTGCCAGGGGGTACGGGCTTGCCGATCTTCCCAGCCAAGAGAAGATCACGACACGGACCTTGTTCAACCTCGGGTCGATTTCAAAGACGTTTGTTGCCTACGGCATTCTCATCCTGCAGTCACAGGGCAAGCTATCGGTTAACGACAGCCTCATCGCCTATTTTCCAGATTTCAGAAACAAGGACATCGCTCGCCGCGTTCGCATTAAGCACCTCCTGACGCACACTTCGGGTTTGCCGGACATTCGCGAGGTGAGCCGTGACTCCGTGTTCTACCTCACTGCCAATGACGCGCAAAATTGGTATCCGATCATGCAGACAGATACCCTGGCGTTTGAGCCGGGTACCCGCTATGAATATTCCAATCCTGCATTCAACGGGCTCGCCTTGATCATTGAACAGGTGAGCGGAATGAAGTGGCAGGAGTTTATCGCTACGTCGATTTTTCAGCCAGCAAACATGACAACCAGTACCATCACCGATGGATCGCATCCGTCGGCCGGGGTGTCGCACGGATACACACGCATTGCAGGAACGTGGCGTGAGGACGATTTCGGAGAGGAACCGACCTTTTGTGCCGCGGGCAATGGCGGAGTATGGAGTTCCGTGGAGGAACTGGCCCGTTACGAGCTTGCCCTCCGGCGTGCCGCGTTTCTGGACATGCCGGCGATTGATTCATCGGCATCCATAAAGAAGTTTCCGGGGTGGGCCGGCGAAAAGCCACCGTTCATTGGCTGGTCCTGGTTCATTGACGAAACTCCGGATGGTCTCAAGGTGATCAGTCATACAGGGCACCAAGGTGGATTTGCCGCCTACTACATCAGCATTCCTTCCAAAGGGATTCTGGCCGTGGTACTCTACAATGCGCCCTACGATGTTTATGCCTTCCGGGAGCGCCTCCTTGGCATATTGGCCGAGCACCGCTGGCTGGACCCTGCCTGACGTGGAATAGCAGGTTTTGGAATTGAATATATTTTCTACTTTTAGGCTACTCCTATCCTTAAACCAAACGAAATGAGTCTATTCATAAAGAAGTCACTAGACCAGTTGATTGCCCAGTCGTCGGACTCGACGAAAGGATTGAAACGTACCCTGGGCGCTACCAACCTGATCCTTCTGGGCGTTGGCGCCATTATCGGTGCCGGGCTCTTTGTCCGCACGGCATGGGCTGCCAGTGAAGCTGCCGGTCCTGCGGTGACGCTTTCGTTTGTAGTGGCTGCTATCGGCTGCGGCTTTGCGGGCCTCTGTTATGCAGAATTCGCCTCCATGATTCCCATTGCCGGGAGTGCCTATACCTATGCGTACGCCACCATGGGAGAGTTTATTGCCTGGATTATCGGTTGGGCATTGATCCTGGAGTACGCGTTGGCCTCGGCGACGGTAGCCATCGCCTGGAGCGAATACCTAAACAACTTGTTGGGGGGCGCTATACCCTATGCGCTATGCCATTCACCACTGGAAACGTCGGTGGATGGCGTACAGGGATTGATCAACTTACCTGCAGTAGGCATCCTCGTGGTCTTGACCTTGCTGTTGATTAAGGGTACGCAGGAATCTGCCATCGTAAACGCGATCATCGTGTTTTTGAAAGTCTCCATCGTATTGATCTTTATCGTTGTTGGATGGCAGTTTATCAATCCGGCCAATCATACACCCTTCTTCATTCCGGAAGGCACCCCCGGTCACGAGTCCTTCCGCCAGCACGGATTTGGAGGTGTGCTGGGTGGTGCGGCCATCGTGTTCTTTGCCTTCATTGGCTTTGATGCCGTATCAACCGCAGCGCAGGAAGCCAAGAATCCGAAACGCGATATGCCCATAGGCATTCTCGGCTCCTTGGTGTTCTGCACCATCCTCTATATTCTGTTCAGTTACGTGCTCACCGGTGTTGCCCCGTGGCAGGAGTTTGGTACTGCTGGTAAGGAAGCTTCCGTGGCCTTTGCAATCCAGAACTACATGCCTGGATATGGCTGGTTAGCGACGTTAATTTCTGTTGCCATCCTGGCCGGGTTCTCTTCCGTAATCCTGGTCATGCTGATGGGTCAATCGCGTGTGTTCTACTCGATGGCCAACGACGGCTTGATGCCCAAGGTATTTTCAGAGTTGCACCCAAAATTCCGGACACCCTACAAGTCTAACATGATCCTCTTTGTATTTGTTGGCCTTTTTGCAGGATTAATACCGGGCACGGTTGCCGGAGACCTGACCAGCTTTGGTACCCTCTTCGCCTTTGTCCTGGTTTGCGCCGGAGTATGGGTAATGCGCGTGAAGAATCCCGAGCTTACCCGGCCTTTTGCCACACCACTTGTTCCGCTCGTACCCATACTGGGAATGCTTGTGTGTTCCGCGCTGATATTCTCCCTGGATCCCAACACCCAGCTCGTTGCTTTTGGATGGATGCTGTTTGGCCTGGTGATCTACTTTGCCTATGGCAAGACACACAGCGTACTGCAAAAGGAGAAGGCTAATTCAGCGGGTCGTCCGTAATTGTCAATTGCGTACCCACCAACCCGGTGGAGTATTGTCGCAGTGGACGTGAAGCCACTCCACCGGTGGGCGAACCGTTGTCAAAACTGAAGCTCGAATTGCAGCAGGGGTCAATCATGTACAACTTCGACGCGTGCACGTTGACGGTAGCACATGCTTCATTGGGCCGGAAAGAGCAGTTTCGTTCAAATGCCAGGTAGGTGGAGGTATTTTGCCGGTAGACGATAACCCCGCGCACACCGATAGCGTTTAGCTCGGCATAGCCACCAACAGCAGACAGCGACTGATATTCGGGCGCCTGCAGGTTCACCACAAAGTCAGGAAAGGCAACAAAGGGAATGGGGTCGTCACTCATTTCGGGCTGACACGACACGACCAGCGCCAGCAGCGTCCAAACCTGGATCTGTCTAACGCTTCTCTTCATAAGAATAGAAACCACGTCCCGATTTGCGGCCAAGATGACCTTCCCCCACCAGTCGTTGCTGAATAGGGCTGGGCGCAAACTTATGGGCCCGGCCAAATGCCTCGTAGATTGAGGTGGTCACCGCGAGGTTAGTATCAACACCGATGAGGTCCATCAGCTCAAATGGTCCCATTTTGAATCCACTGGCCCGCAATAACCGATCGATCTCAACATGATTTGCCGCTTTGTCTTCCAGCAATTTCAGCGACTCCACATAGAAGTGCCGGGCAACGCGATTAACAATGAATCCCGGAGAATCCTGCGCCTGTACTGCCATCTTTCCAATGGTCGCAGCGAATTTCAGAACCCTGTCCTGAACTGCCGCCGCAGTCTTCGCTCCCCGGATGACTTCCACGAGCTTCATGCGTTCAGCCGGGTTAAAGAAATGCAACCCAATGCATCGGGTTGGATCTTGTAGTGCCGAAGCAATAAGCGAAACAGAGATGGATGAGGTGTTGGTGGCCAGGATCGCTTTCCCGGAGTTCGCAGCCTCCAGTTGCCTAAACAATTTTTGCTTTACCTCCAGCTGCTCTATGGCCGCTTCGATGATCAAGTCGGCATGAAGGTCATCCATATTTTGTGAAGGATGCAGGCGGTCGATTGCCTGACCAGCCTCCTTGCGGCTCATCTTGCCTTTGCTGACCATGCCATCCAGATTTGCCTGGATGCGGTCCAAGGCACGGGCAACCTGTGATGGGTTGACATCAACGAGAAACGTATCGAAACCATGAGTAGCGCATACCTGGGCAATCCCCTGCCCCATGGTTCCGGCGCCTACTACGCCAACGGTTTGGATGCCTTCGATCAAAGGACTGTCTTGAATTGCCGGAGAAACCGTACGTCGTTTTCGGAGAAGAGTCGAAGGTCATTGATGCCATACCGAAGCATGGTCACCCGTTCGATCCCCATACCAAACGCAAAGCCTGTGAACTCCTCCGGGTCGATGTTTACGTGGCGCAATACATTGGGATGCACCATGCCCGACCCGGCAATTTCTACCCATCCGGAATGTTTGCAGATGTTGCATCCTTTGCCGTGACAGATGAAACACGAAACATCGATCTCCGCGCTGGGTTCTGTAAACGGGAAAAATGACGGACGCAGCCTGATTTTTGTATCCTTTCCAAACATCTCTTTCGCAAAATGAAAGAGTGTCTGCTTCAGATCTGCAAAGCTGACATTGCGATCGACATAGAGCCCTTCTACCTGGTGAAAAAAACAGTGAGCGCGCGCGGAAATTGCCTCGTTGCGGTAGACGCGTCCCGGCATGATCGCTCGCAACGGTGGTCGCTGCTTTTCCATTAGCCGAATCTGCACATTGGATGTGTGTGTCCGAAGCAGCACATCTGGATTCTTCTCAATGAAGAAGGTATCCTGCATTTCACGTGCCGGATGGTTTTCCGGGAAGTTGAGGGCGGAGAAGTTATGCCAGTCATCCTCAATTTCAGGTCCGTCTGCCACACTGAATCCAAGCCGTTCAAAGATCTCGATGATCCGATAGCGGGTCAGGGTGAGCGGATGAAGATTTCCCGTGGTCTGCGGCACCGGTGGCAACGTAAGGTCAACCGGAGCCCCCT
>JAYRXB010000490.1:0-9235 GCA_041917735.1 Cyclobacteriaceae bacterium | reverse complement strand
GTATTTGGCGATCCAGTAGTGGGCAATGAGGATAACGAGGATATTAATGACTGTAGCGATGAGCAGGCTTTCCAACAGGGACAGGCTGCCGAAAAGCTGACCGACGTTGAAAGTGAGTATTGAAAGCACCGACTGCAGCAGATAACAGGAAAGAGCCATTTTTCCCGGAGGAATCAATGCCGAAAAGAAGCGCAGGGCAAGCGAGTTTCTGCAGAGTTGGGCAATGGCAGCAATGTAGAATAAACACAGTCCCATTTGGCCGATAAGGTCCATGAGTTTATACAGTGTATTGTGCAGGGTGGGTGGAAATTGAAAGGAGCTCCCAGAAAGATGGTTGGCATAAAGTGTGGCAAGCACCCCAGCAATCAGGCTGACAAAAAGTAGGGTGTAATTGTAGATTCCTTGTGTAAAGAATTTTTTGGATGCCAGGTAATGACCGAGTAAAAACAACCCCAATAGCGTAAATGGTCGTAGCGTGGCAGCATATGCAATCCATTTCCAAACCAGGTTATGCGTATTGACTGAATAGAATGAAGGGATAGTAAATGCCTGGAATGCTTCGAGAACCTGAGCACCCGTCATGTCCGGGTAATCCAGATGGGAGGGGTCAGGCATCGTCGTTTGCTCGGTCGGCCTGCCAGGAAGGAATGCCATTAATAGCAAGTCTAAAGCGACGAAAAAAAGCAGTAATCCCAGCGACGTGTGGAGGATAACCCTTGGACCAGCATCCCTGAAATTCAGCAGGATGAGACCCAATAGGGCGTAGATTGTCAGGATGTCTCCGTTCCAAATGAGTAGGCTGTGAACGAGCCCAAATAAGAAGAGCACATACATTCGCTTCTTGTACACAACCGAAAATTCTTCTTTGTCTTCGAATCGTTGCATCAGTATGAAAAAGCCAACACCGAAGAGCAAGGAGAATAGCGTGTAGAACTTGGAAATGAAAACGAAGTCGACCAGCGCATAGAGCGTCTCATTGTATGCGGGGAAATGACCCAATAGGGATTTTGGCATGAATTCGTAACCGCTGAAAAAGAGCACGTTGGTATACAAGATACCCAGGAGTGCAAATCCCCGGAGGATGTCCAGAATTTCTACTCTTTTTTTGGTTGCGGGCAATGGTTGTGCTTCCATTGGTGATCCTGAAGGACTTTTGATCCCTTGCATAACGGAACAGTTGCAAGAAGGGTTGCACCAGATACTGTGTAGGAAGCTAGCCCTTCACGTTTGCATCCCCTCTTCCTCAGCGGCGCTGAGGCCGGATTAGTCTCTCCCCGGCTTCGCCCCGGGCAACCGGCTCTTCAGCCACGACATTTGTCCGCGGTGGTTGGATTCATGTTCGCACACGTGAAACCACTTCCAATACGTGTTGAGCGGCTGTTGCGTCGACCAGGCCGGGTCAACGGCGAGCAACCACTTGTCGTCCCTCTTCTTGAGCTCTTCGATGGTTTTTTGCCTCACCTCGTTGATCCGGTCGAGGTAGTACTTCACGTCATTGCCCTTGATCTGCTTCCGGCCTTCTTCGCCCAGGTTCATGGGAACTTCCCACAGTTTCTTTTCGGCGTCGTTGAACTCTTCCCGGCCCTCGAACGTGTTGACCTGGTAATATTTGTCCGTCGCGCCCAGGTGAAGCAACAACGCGCCAATCGTATTGGCCTGCGGATCGTGCAGGTAGTCCAACTGCTCCCGGTTCAGCGACTGCACGGTTTGGATGACGGTCATCCGGTTGTAGTTCAGCATGGAAATCAGCGTCCCGATGTGCGGTGACACGCCTTCCATAGGGCCGATGACATAGAGGCTTTCTCCGGCGGCCGGGCTGGGTGTGGCTTCGGCATGAAATGCATTGATCGCGAAGAGTCCCGAGGCCAATGCCGCGGTACGGCTGAGGAAAGTTCTGCGTCCGAGTGGGTTGGTGGGTTTCATGGTTGATGGGTTTTTGTTGAATGATGCGTGTACCTGTAGACCAGTTGACGGGCAATCACTTTTCCAACGCCACAAACAATTCAGCCTGCATCTTCCAGTGGCCGTCCTTTTTCTTCCATTGGGCGCTGTAGCGTCCGCCGCTGCTGTATGTATTGAATCCTTTCCATTGCCCGGATTCCCAGGCGAGCTCCGGGTTGTTTTTGCTGATGGTGATCTCTGAGGGGGTGCGCTCATAGCGGGTCTGTGGCGCGTCTGCGAAGAGCTTCTTCCAGCTCGCTACGTTGGTTGCTTTCCCCTGCTCCACGCTGCCACTGCCGCGGATGACCACGTAGTCTTCCAGCCAAAAACTCGCGATGGCTTCGACATCCTGCCTGGCAATCGCTGCATTGGAAGCCTGGCGGGCCTGCCGGATCAGGTCCTCGTCGGATGTGGTTTGCGAAAGCGCGGTTTGAAACGGCATGAGAAGGAGGATGATAAGGAGGATCTTCATGAAAGGTTGTTTTCTGAAATAGAGCAAGCTATCCATTCAGTTGGCCTCGGTGTATTTCATGAAATTATTCAGGATTGACTGCCAGCCGTCGCGCTGCAGTTCCAGGGAATTTTCCTGCTCCGGATCAAAGGATACGGAGATGTCGGTCTGACCGTCGCGCTCGTTGAACGTGATGATGGCCTGCCGTCCGCCGAATTCATAGATCAGGCGGTCGTATGCGGAAACCAAGGTGTAGGTGGCGTCAAAGTCAAAGCCGAAACTGCCATCCCGGGCTTCCATCCGCGCAACGTATCGGCCGCCCACCTTCAGGTCGTTGGTGGCCCTTGGGCAATGCCAGCTGGGATCGGCAAAGTTCCATTGGGTGATGTGCTGCGGTTGCGTGTAGTAGTCCCACACTTTGCGTTTGGCGGCTTTGACGGCAGCCTGGACGGTTATTTTTTCCATGGACATTCGGTTATCGGGCCAGGGAACGAAGATAAAACTTAAGGCCAACTTGTAACGCCCTGATGGCGAAATCAATTTGGTGGCAAGGCAGCGCAGTGCGCCGGGAGTAAAACCCGCTAAGCCGGTGCGGGCTATTGTTTGTACTCCGAGTAAGCCGTAAACGTTTTTCCGTCGAAAAGGAAAAGGCTCGTTTCTCGTGTGCCAACCCAGAGATACCCGTCTGTATCTTCCGTAATGGACCAGACCCAGGGATTGGTTAGCCCTTGCGTTGTTCGGAAGCGAGTGAACGATTGACCGTCGTAGCGGGTAAGTCCATCGCCGCCAAACCAGATGTTACCGTTCTTGTCTTCAATAATCTGCGTAACAATGCCGTGCAAACCGTCTTTCTTGGTAAAGCTGGTAAACGTCTTGCCATCATACCGGTAGGCACCACCCCAACTGCTGAACCAGATATTCCCGTTCTTGTCCTGAAGCTGAGGCCATGCCCAATTGACCGGTTTGGGCGTTGGTCCATCCTGGAACAGCACCTCTGGCACCAGCTTGGTTATGGTTTTTCCGTCATAGCGATATGCCCCTTCGTTGGTTCGGCTCCCAAACCAGATGTTGCCATCTTTGTCTTCCAGGATACGTTCCGCTTTATCGCTGTTCGACAAAAACCCATTGGCAGCCTCAGGGGTTTCAAACAGTGTAAAGGACGTGCCATCGTAGACGTAGAGACCGTCGATGGTGGCAACCCACAGTCTACCGTCTTTAGCCTGTATGATACTGTATACCCGATGCGAGTCGGCGAAGTAGTCGCTCTTCTTGACAGGTGGATTCTGGGATAGCGGAATCTCCAGCTTGGTGAACGTCTTCCCGTCGTAGACGCATAGCCCCGCATCCGTTCCGATCCAAAGCTTGCCATCGGCAGCTTCGAGGAGACAATAGACTTCATTGCTGATCAGCCCGTCGGCCACCAGGAACCGGGTGAAGGAGTTGCCGTCGTACTTGTACAGTCCATTGGTCAAAGTGCCAAACCAAAGGCTACCGTCCTTGTCCTGCAGGCTGCATTGTACGTTGCCATAGCTGGGGTTGCCCAGGGTTTTGACGAGTTTGGGATGGTCTTTTGCTGTCGGATCTTTTTTGGCGGGCCCGTGGCAGGCGATGGTGAGGATGGTTGCCAGGAGCAGGGCAGGGGTGAGCTTTATCATATTCAGGTCTGTTCCGACAAAGCTACCGGTCCTGGTGGCTGGTTTAGTAAATGAAATGTTAACGCGTGTAACGAAATGTAACTATCGCCTCGAAAGGTTGGGCAATAACTGTCCGGGGGTAGTGCGGTATCTGTTTGTGTTCCAGCTTGGCTTCGTCAGGGATTGAACCTGGCAAAAATGTCCCCGGTTAACTTCCACGCTCCGTTTTGGTGTGTGCCAAGCCAAATGGAGCCGTGATTGTCCGTATAGATGTAGAACAGGTTGATGTCCTTGCGGCTTTCCTGGACAGGATAACTCCTGACGCTATTCCCGTCATATCTCCAGACACCCTTTTGGTAGGTAGCGATCCATAAATTGTTGTCGTGATCTTTTGCAATGGACAAGTACTCGTTCATGTTGCTCCCCGTGTTGCCGTCAAGATTCCCAATGCTTGTTCGTCGCTCATAAAATGTCTTCCTGTTTGCGGCGGTATCGTCAAATGCCTTATAACGATACGCGGAATTGAACCACAAGTAACCGTCTTTATCTTCAATGATGGAGCGAACACCATTCGCAGGGCCGTCATGAAGTTCGGTTACGTCGTTTTCAATTATCCAATCAAATGTTTTGCCATTATAGCGGCACGCGCCAAGGGGATTGGTGCCAAACCAGATGTTCCCCTTTTGGTCTTTGTAGATGCTGTAGATTTCAAATGGTTGGTTAAACTTCGGGTGATTCGGAAACGTCAAGTCGTGCAGAGTCTTGCCGTCAAATCGAAAGATGTGCCCCGGGGTACCAGAAACCTTAAACCACAAATCATCCGGAAGAAGCTGCCAATCGCTGCTGGGCCTGGCCGTCAACGGAAGGAATTGATGCCCATCATATTTGAGGATTGCCGCAGCGGAATGGCCGGAAGCGAAGTACAGGTTCCCAAACCGGTCTTCCTGGATCTGATCAATTCGGTTATGCGGGAAGCCGTGTTTGGTGGTGTAGTGAAGAAGGGCTTTGCCGTCATACCGGTAGAGACCGGTCTCCCAGCTGCCAAACCAATATACGTTCTTGCTGTCCTGGAACACCACCATGATATTGCTGCCAAGTTCATCGGTGGTGTCGCCGAGGATGGTGTGGTTTGCCGATTCTCCTCCGGGGTTGGATTGACTGGCATTTTGTCCGGTACACGACATCAGGTAGATAAGCATCCCCGGAATGAAGAAAACAGTCAACTTCATTTCACTTGATTCGTTGGCATAAACGTGTTTTGCGAACCTGCCAGGTTGAGTTTGTAAAACTTGATGTCTACGGACATGATGGGAAAGTTTACGGGCAACTGGCGCTTGTCGATTTCAATAAAATGGTTCTTTTCGTAGAACCGCTGTGCCCCCACGAACTTTTCAGTGGTACCCAGGTAGATTTCACGTATGTTCACTTCTGCTGCATAGGAAAGCAAGGTATCAAGCAGCTGTTGGCCAATGCTGTGTTGCTTTCCCCGAAACTCCTTGTCCACAAACATTTTGCGTAACGCCCCTTGCCCATGGCCGATGTCAAGAAGGGCAATGGTGCCAATCACGTGTTCCTCAATTCTTGCAATCCAGAAATTGCCCAGGTTGGTTTGGTAGAACGTAGGAATGTCGCGAAGGTCAGGCTGCCGATCAAGGTCTATGTCGATTCCAAATTCATTCCGCTGTATGCCAAGAATGAGATCCTGGACGCCGGCCTTGTAGGTATCGGTATAGATTTCAAGCTGTGCCCTTTTCATGGTGAACCATGTAACGCTGTGTGTTGAACTAACGGCGTTCGGCAGAATTGGTTGAGTGCAAAGCTGGTTTGGCAAGATGTCCGCCAAGTGCCCCGGTGACCTATTTCTTGCCTGGGTTTGATTTGGCCTTTACGGTCCAGCCTGGTGGGAAGGAGGTGTATTTACCGCAAAGGCGCTAAGACGCAAAGTCAATGGCAGTGTATCCGTTGCGGGCAGTCTCAGTTAGGTGTGGGTTGACGGTTCCGACTGTCCCGTTCCAAAAGGCGTCAAAGCGACTACTTGATGCCAAACTCACGGTCGAGGGCTTTCTCGAGCACGGCAAGTGGCAGGTTCCCGTTGCGAAGAATGGCATCGTGAAAGTGCACCACATTGAAGTCTTTACCCAGCGCGGTTTGGTATTTTGTTCGCAAAGCGATCAGTTTCAGGCTCCCAATTTTGTAGCCCAGGGCCTGGGCAGGTATATCGCAACTGTAGCGAATGGTCTCCGTGTTGATTTGCTCGTCAGATTCAATCACGTGGGCACGCATAAAGTCCATGGCCTCTTCACGACTCCAGCCCAGGTAATTCATGCCGGTGTCTACTACCAGCCGTACCGAAATGAACATGTCCATCAACAGGCGACCGCAATAGTCGTAGGGATCCCGGTAGAGGCCAAGTTCAATCCCGAGCCAGGACGCGTAATCACCCCAGCCTTCCAAATAGGCGGTGATGGTCATGTTCTTGCGCAATTCCGAAATCGCTGTGTTTTCCATTTGCAGGTTGACTTGCCAGTGGTGGCCGGGTGTGATTTCGTGGAAGGCGAGGCTAGCTGCGCTGGTTAGCGGGCGCTGTTTCAGCGTTGAGCCATTGAAGTAGTAAATGCCAAGCGGCTCATTTCCGGATGGCGGCAGGTAGACGCCAAAGGTCATAGCCGGTTCCAGTTCGGGCGACAGCCTTTGGATGTCATAGCTGGCTTTGGGTTTAAGCGAGATCAGACGGTGGATGGCGGTATCCATGGTGCGCAGCGGTCTCTTCAACCGCTCGGCCACTTCTGCCGGCGTGGAGGCAAGGAAGCGTTTGTCTTGTTGCAGAAAGCGATAGAACGCTTTGCGGTCGCCTGCAAAACCCGTGGCTATGCGGATGCTATCCAGCTTGCGCACGATGTCCGCCACCTGCTTCTTGCCGATGGTGTGGATTTCCTCTGGTGAGAGGTTGGTGGTGGTGTGCCATTTTACCAGGAAGCGATAATACGCTTTGCCTCCGGGATATTGGCCGAGGCCAACTGTTTTCAAAGCGTGGGTGCGATACGACCCGCCCAGGTAAGAGGCCAGTGAATCATGATTGGGCATTACTTTTAATGAAAGGATGAGCGCGGCCTTCTCCTGAAAAGATTTGCGTTGGGAAGAATCCAGTTTTTCCAATCGACTGGATTGTGGATAGTATCCGTGCTTGATCGGGTCGACTTGCCACGCTTTAATGAGACCAAGCGTCAACTCAATTTCCGGCAAGGCCAACCGGATGCCGTGTGCCTCCATGTCACGCAATTTTGCCAACTCGCTCTTTTGAACTTCACTGTATTGGTCGAGCAGTTTCAGGTACTGTATGGCATCGGCTTCCGTATCGAAGGTAGCCTGTTTGAGAATCAGGTCTGTACTTAAAGAATTGCTCGCGTACGGCGTTACGGCCGGGAATACATTGTCATAATGGCGAGTAGCCTCCAGCCGCATTTCAGCAATCCACTGGAGTAAGTCGTAATCGACCAAAGAAGTTGGCGGCAATTTCGTAGTGTCAATCGCTTTAAGTTTTTGTACTAGGGCATAAAAATAGACCGAATCATCGTTGAAGTCCTCGCGGGTACCACCGTAGAGCTTTTCAGGCAGTGGGGATTTACCTCCCGTCAAAAGGAAAGCACGTCCTGTTTGCAACTCTCGATTCCAATAGTGTTGGCCGAGACTGTCTAATGCTGCCTTTTCATTTCTCAGCGTTTGCTTGTCGCTGCACGCCAGGATAAAGATTGCGATGATAAGGGGGATGCATTTCATGTGGTTCATTGTAGTGATGGGATTGTTTGCTGCAGGAGATGCAAATGACGTGGTTTATTGGTTGAAGATTCTGATCGTTGGAATGAAATGCCAAGCATGACCATCTGCGCGAGTTCTACGAACCAAGGCTGCATTTGAAATCTACTCTTCAATTTACTGCGAACGCCCGCAATTGCAAATAGCTGGTGTTGTGGGCCGCCGACACGTCACTCAATCCTTAATTTCTTGAGCATCTTTGCAAATTCTCCCAGGTAAGTTTGAAGCTCATCGAATGTCATTCTTTTCACTTGAGTCATTCTTAGACTTGTCGCAATACCTAACCCGTCATACTCAAACCTCACGTGGCTAAATTGTTTTTGAACGGCCTTGATCTCATCAATATCCCAATTATCCAAGTGATCATATTTGGATTTGGCAATTATTCTTAGCCGCGCACCCTCGACCTCACAGATCATTTGGTACCTATCAAAGTTTCCAACGGCAATCAGATTTGATAGAAACCACTTGCTGTCTTTGTTGTCCCAGTCCTTTTTGAACCCGGTTTGCAGTAGGCCATTTACCGAACTGGTTTCGAAAAATCTGTTGGTGTTTCGGTATCCAAGGTAACCAGGGACTATGTCAGATATTAAAAGCGATGTTGGGACAACTATCAAGGTCATGATTAGCCCATATGTCAGTCGAATCTTTGACGAGCAGTCGTCATGATAGCAATTATCGAACTCCACAGCTGCGAATGCTATTGTAAGTATGATTGCAGCCCATTTATATGTCCTTACTAATTTGTCCTTGTTGAAAAATATATACCTTTTCATGGAGTGCCTAAATTGTCTTTGGCCGGTTTACACAACGGTGTTCTATTTGCAGTTGCGGGTTCCAGGAGGGCTTGTTAAAGCCGCAGGCTTTGCCCGCCGTAGCCCCCTGAGCTTGTCGAAGGGAGCGAAGGAGGGCACAAGGCCGGCAAGTCCCGACCAGCTGCACGCGTTCACACTGGCCGTTGGAGTGTCGAAGTTAGGTTTTTATTTTAAGACGAATGCCCGGTATGACGTATATGCCGTGTTGGCGGATCGGCCCTCACGCAACTTTCCCTTTGCTTTGCAAATTATTGAAATTCGAATTTCGAAGGAATTCCGTCTATTGAACCTAATGGTATTTCCTGTAAATTTCCATACAACATCAGTCACCAATGAAAGTAATTCTTTTTTGGATAGTAAATGTCTGCCTTTCGGCTTACACGTTGGTTAATGCACAGCCAACAAGAGTAATCAACTACACAGTAGATGAGGGCACCTGGGTGTCTCTTGATGTGTCTCCGGATGGCCAGACGATAGTGTTTGAGTTGGTGGGCGATATCTACGCAATGTCAATCACCGGAGGGAAAGCAGTACCGATTGCAACAGGCCTTGCATTTCAATCCCAACCTCGATTCTCTCCC
>JAYRXB010000489.1:0-1737 GCA_041917735.1 Cyclobacteriaceae bacterium | reverse complement strand
TCGGGTTGTTGTCCGATGGAGGGGTCCATTCCCATATTCATCACCTCAAAGGATTGACACGCATTGCTCATGATCGTGGACTTTCCCGGGTCTTTGTACATGCGTTTACCGATGGGCGCGATACGGATCCAAAAGGTGGCGCAGCGTATGTCGCCGACTTGCAGCGTCATTTGTCGACCACCACCGGGCGCCTGGCAAGTATAGTCGGTCGATACTATGCCATGGACCGCGACAAGCGCTGGGAGCGCGTTAAGTTGGCGTATGACTTACTGGTTCACGGAAAAGGTACTCCTGCCGTCGATCCGCTTGCAGCCATCGAAGCCTCCTACACGTCGGGGGTTACGGATGAGTTCATTAAGCCCGTGATGCTTACCGGCAAGGATGGCAAGGCAGTGGCTACCCTCCAGGAGGGCGATGTCGTGATCTGCTTCAATTTCCGCACTGACCGGGGCCGGCAAATCACCCAAGCACTCACGCAGCAGGATTTTCCTGACCAGGGAATGAAAAAACTCAACCTGCACTATGTGACGATGGCCAACTACGACGACTCCTTTACGGGTGTAAATGTGATCTTCGACAAAGACAACCTCAACAACACGCTTGGTGAGGTGCTGGCCAAGGCAGGCAAGAAACAAATACGAATTGCAGAAACAGAAAAATACCCACACGTAACCTTCTTCTTCTCAGGCGGGCGCGAAGAGCCGTTTGCCGGTGAATCCCGCATCCTCTGCCCTTCTCCCAAAGTGGCTACGTATGACCTGAAGCCGGAAATGAGTGCGGGCGATATCCGTGACAAGATTCTTCCTGAATTAGCAAAAGGTGATGCCGACTTTATCTGCCTGAACTTCGCTAATCCGGACATGGTTGGGCATACCGGTGACTTCAAGGCGGCGGTAAAAGCGTGTGAGACGGTTGATCAATGCAACGAAGCTGTGACCGAGGCGGCCCGAAAAAATGGGTACACGGTTATCATCATCGCTGACCATGGCAACGCCGAGCTGATGATCAACGATGATGGCACGCCGAACACGGCACATACAACCAACCCGGTGCCTTGCATTCTTGTTGATGATGGACAACAGCGTACCATCAAGAATGGCAAGCTCGGGGATCTGGCGCCGACTATTTTGAATATTATGGGGGTACCCGTACCCGGCGAAATGACGGGGAACAATCTGATTGGGAATTAAGTTAGATCTCCATGTATCTCCCCTTTGACCAGATGCCCGGCGACGCCCGGCTTTGGATTTACCAGGCCAACCGGATGCTGTCTGACCCCGAACGCGCCGCCGTCGAGAACGACCTTCACCATTTGTGTGATACCTGGATGGCACATGGAGCGCCCCTGCATACTTCTTTTCGAATCGAGTACAATCAGTTCATTGTTCTAAGCGTAGATGAGCGACAGGCCGGAGCCAGCGGTTGCTCCATCGATGGAACCGTGCGGCTGCTGAAGTCTATCCAACAGCGGATCGGAGTTGACTTTTTCGACCGTCAACGCGTGGCCTTTGCCCAGGATGACTCCATCAGGCTTCACCCGATGAGCGAACTGAAAACTCTTTTTGAGCGTGGCGTACTGACCGCTAATACGATTACGTTTAATAATGCTCTTACCTCCAAGGCCGAATGGGAGCAAGCCTGGCGCGTACCGGTCAGAAACAGCTGGCTTACGCGCTATTTACCGAAGGCCGCGGGAGTACAGTAACCCTCATCCACCCATCTTTTTTGTACCTTTCG
>JAYRXB010000488.1:0-7121 GCA_041917735.1 Cyclobacteriaceae bacterium | reverse complement strand
CCGGTTACCGAAGAACATGGTCAGCGTTCGCCCAAGGGTGGTGAGAAGGTGGTCATGGTTGATGCGGCGCTTCATGCCGTGGAAGAAATCCTCAAAACGTATCCCGAGTCCCTTTTCTACGGACAAGATGTAGGACGAAGACTAGGTGGTGTTTTTCGCGAAGCGGCCACACTGGCGCAGAAGTACGGCGACGAGCGGGTGTTTAACACGCCGATCCAGGAGGCCTACATTGTGGGCTCCACGGCGGGCATGGCGGCAGTCGGGTGCAAACCCATCGTAGAGATTCAGTTCGCCGATTACATCTGGCCAGGGCTGAACCAACTCGTCGAGGAGCTGTCGAAGAGTTGTTACCTGACCAAAGGCAAGTTCCCGGTTCAGTCGCTCATCCGCGTCCCCGTTGGTGCTTATGGTGGGGGCGGACCGTACCATTCCGGAAGTGTCGAGTCGACACTGCTGACGATCCGGGGGATCAAGGTGGTTTATCCTTCTAATGCCGCGGATATGAAAGGTTTGCTCAAAGCTGCATTCCTTGACCCCAACCCGGTGGTGATGCTGGAGCATAAGGGGTTGTACTGGAGCAAGGTACCCGGGACGCTTGAGGCGAAGACCATCGAACCGGATGCGGATTACGTGGTGCCGCTGGGAAAGGGAAGGGTTGTGCAGGAGGCTGACACGTCAACGGGCGAGAGCACCGCGGTAGTGATTACGTACGGCATGGGCGTGTATTGGGCGAAGGAAGCCTCAAAGAACTTTGAAGACCGTGTGGAGATCATCGACCTGCGCACGCTCAACCCGATTGATTGGGATGCCATTGTTGAATCGGTGAAGAAACACAACCGCGCATTTGTACTTACCGAAGAGCCTCTCTTGAATTCGTTTGCCGAGTCGCTGGCCGGCCGTATTTCCAAGGAGTGTTTCCACCACCTCGATGCTCCCGTATGGACATTTGGCGCAGCCAACCTCCCGGCTGTTCCCCTCAACGTTGACCTCGAGCGCATGATGCTACCCAATGCGGAGAAGGTGGCAAAGGAGTTGGAGAGGCTGCTACAATATTAATTCCGCCGCATAGGATGGCTTTCGATGTCGGAGAACCCAGGAGGAATCCACTGGCCCCTGACACCTTGCCCCCAGACCCTACTAGAAGGGATAGCCTATCCCGATATTGTAAATAATCGGCTCCCGGTTACTGTCATACGGCCCGGTGAACCGGAAATTTCCCAGTACCCAGCGATCGCCCACCGGGCGTGCGGGATCCCATACTTTGATGCCCATATCGAATCGAAGAACGAGGAAGGAGAAATCGAAGCGAAGACCAACGCCGGTACCGACGGCAATTTCCTTGTAGAAGGTGTCGAAATAGAACTTGGTATTGCCCTGGCTGGCCCACGGCGCGGTGGTGGGCTCACTGGGATCGGCGGGTGCGATCTGCTCGAATGTCCACACGTTGCCCGCATCAATGAAGATGGCGCCGTTAACGAATCCGAAAAGTTTCTTTCTCCACTCCACGCTTCCTTCCAGCAAGATGGTTCCGGGTCGCTCGTACCGGTAGTCGAAGATGCCATCGGCGGAGGGGTTGGTGCTTAGTGGCGGTGGCGCTGAGCCGATACCGAGACGACGAGGTCTCCAGGCGCGCACGCTGTTGCTGCCACCCACAAAGAAGTACTTTTCGTACGGGAGCGAGGTGGATCCGCCGTAGGCGTAGGCCACGCCTGTATTGAACCGGAAGGCTACCGACGTTCGTTGGTCGATGACTGTATTTCTCCGGAAGTCAATACCGAGCCGCAGGTACTTGTAGATTTCCAGGCCACGGTCAATGGCAAAGTACGGGGTATAGAGATTGAAAAGTGTGCCGCCACTTTCAGCCTGGATGCGCAGGAAGTGCGAACTGCGCTGGGTGTTTCCGTAGTTGAGTGGGTTCCAGGTCATGCTGAAGATCATCGAGCTGACCAGCGACGGCTTGAAGGAGTTTTTCAGGTTATTGCCTTGCTCGTTCTGGAGGTCGGTGAGCAGTTGGTCAAAAGCCGGATCAAGTGTGGACTCAATTACCTGGAGATTGGTAAGGGTAAACGAATAAATGGTTGTTCGCTTGTTTTCCCACGTATACGTGTTGTTAAACGTCACGTTGGCACGTTGGTATTCTGGTCGGTCGGTATACGTGTATCCGACGAGGAGCTTCGTCTTGGGGTTGAACCGGCCCAGCTGGTCGGCGCGCTTGCCGAGCGGCAGAAGGAACTGCGGAAACGTAACGGACATGTTGATGTTGGCTTCCGTGCTCTTGTACACCCCCTGAAAGTCCGTTGCACCCGCCACACCTTCGAATCCGTATCGGCCATTCAGTTCAAAAATCTCCAGTCCTTTGAAGATGTTGCGCCGCTTGAGGCTCAGGCTATAGTACGGTCCCGGGAATCCTTGGGTAACGGTCACTCCGGCTTCGTTGGTCCAGGAGTAGCGGTCCAGGGCACTCGCGAATATATTCGCAATGAATTTTCCTCCACTGGTATCGTAGTTAATGTTTACGAATTTGAAAATATCCAGGTTGGCCAACTGGCGCTGGGTAGCGAACGTTTTGTCGCGGCTGTACAGGCTGTCGGATTTCAGAAAGACACGCTGGGAGAGGATACGTTTGCTGTATTCGTCCTCCATGTAGTTATACCGGATGCCTTTGTACATGACCGACTGACGCTTTCGGGTGCGATCGAGTACACCGGCATCGGTTCGGAATGTCACGGAATCGATGGTGAATGTCTTGTGGTAAGGTCGCTGGGCGGGATCGGAAATCGAAAGCTGGAGTGCGATGGAATGCTTATGACCGTACGTAGTGTCGACCAGGTAGTCGATATACTGCTTGCTGAAATCGTAGTACCCGTGATCCTTGAAAAGCATTTCAACCCGGTCGCGCTCTTCCGTCAGTGTTTTTTGGTCGTAGCGGTCTCCCATCCTGATTTTGCTTTCTGGCTCGGCATCTTTGATAATTTTCATCATCGCGGAGTCGGGTACGCGATAAAACAGCGTGTCGTACGTGAAGGGCAGTCCGGGCGATAGTAAATACTTGACGCTGACGCGTTTCTTTTTCTCCGTAGTCTCGGTGCGCGTCTGTGCTTCAAAGTAGCCGCGGTTGAAGGCCAACGCCGTAATCTTCTCGGCAGTCTGGTTTATGGTAGTGGTGTCGTATACCGATACTTTTTCTCCCCATTGCATGGGCAGGTTGCCATTGTCGATCTTGAAGTTGATGTCGTCCATCTTCTGCTGCTTTCGAAACTGAAGATTGGCCTTCTTTCGTTCCGACTTCGCTTCAGCGATCTTGGCATCGAATTTCTTCTCTTTGCGTTCGCGCTTTCGGATGAAATCGTTCTTGCTGTGGATGAACCAGGAGTGTTCCCGTTCAAAACGTTTCAAACCGAGGTAGTACATCCAGGTCAGGGTGTTGATCGGCAATCCCAGCAGGCGCCGGTTGGCCTTCTGGACGTAAATGTCCCGGAGTCCGGTCTCGTCGAAATGGCGGGGAACCTCAATGGATTGGCGGTACAGCAACTTCTCATCGCCCTTGAGGTACTTGGTTCCCACACAGCCGTTCAGCAGCAGGAAGACACTCAGCCCAACTGAAATTTTGGTAACTTTCCCGTTGAGCGCTGTCCGCATGATCTCCAAACCGAAGGTTCGCTTCATCAAGTCTCTGCAAGTAAAGAAATACCGCCTCGCGGAGCAATGCTTTCTCGTCCAGGGAGCCAAGGCCGTGAGCGAAGTGCTGGCTTCCGACTTTACGGTTGAAATGCTCTGTGCCACCCCGTCGTTCCTGCGTGAGGGGTACCGCAAAGACAAGGCCAAAGAGGTGATCGAGACGACGGAGAAGGAGCTTACCGCCCTGGGTTCGGTGGAAGTCAATACCGCGGCCCTGGCCGTGGTGCGGATGAAGCCACCGATCCGCCCCTCCATAGCTTCAACCGGCTTCACCCTGGTACTTGACGATATCCGTGATCCGGGTAACCTGGGCACTATCATCCGCACTGCAGACTGGTATGGCATTCGAACAATCGTTGCTTCCGAGGAGACTACCGATATGTACAGCCCCAAAGTGATCAATGCCACCATGGGGTCGTTCCTGCGTGTGTCGGTTCACTATGCTCCGCTCGAAGAGATGCTTAGCGGCGTGCAGGTTCCTGTGTATGGCTCCTTCCTCAATGGAAAAGACATCCACCGGGTTGAGTTTGGTAAGGCTGGTTGCCTGGTCATCGGCAATGAGTCGAAGGGGATTTCTTCGGCCGTGGCAGCGTGGGTAACCGAACGGATTACCATCCCGCGTTATGGAAAAGCGGAATCACTGAACGCTTCGGTCGCTACTGCGATCATTCTCGACAATCTCCACCGACACTGATTACAGGAAGTTCTGGCTTTGGGCCGATGCTTCATCCGACATCTTCAGGGCATGTTCGCGGCCCAGGTAGTTGTCGATCAGGCTATGGCCGAAGTAGATCACCGGCGTCAGGAGGATGGCCACGCCAAACTTATAGATGTAGTTGGTGATCCCAATGGCGAGTATTTGCGTCGTCGAAAACGTTCCGGCGAAGGCAATGAACAGCACTACAAAGCTGTCGATCAGTTGGGAAACCAGTGTCGAGCCGGTAGCCCGCATCCAGAGCATCTTAGGGCCGGTCACGCGACGCAGGCGCTGGAACACAAATACATCCGTTAGTTGCCCGATGAGGAATGCGGCGAGGGAACCGAGGATGATGCGCTGACCCTGACCGAAAATCTTGTTGAAGGCGAAGTCCATGTTGAAATAATTGCCGGCATCATCGGTGCTGTTGGCCTCCATCCACCAACCGGCAGGTGGCAACTTCATCGTGAGAAAGATGACGACAAAGGCATAGGCGATCAGGGCGGCGGTGAGGTAGCTGATGCGTTTCACGCCGGGCTTCCCGAAGTATTCGTTGATCAGGTCGGACGTAATGAAAACAACCGGCCAGATGATGACGCCGGCGGTAAGGTTGAAGTCCATGGAGAACCCGAGGATATCCATGTGGGCGGGGGCGAGGCCCACGGTGGACTCGGCCGAGAAAATCTTAACGCCGATCATCTCGGCGACCAGTGCGTTCGTCAGGAAAATACCGCTCAGGATGATGAACAGGCGATTCTTTTTTTGATCAAGGGTGGCAGCCATCTACTCGGTAATTTCGACAGTTTCTCCTTCTGTGGCCAGCGCGGTATTCGGAAAAATGGTAGTGGCTTCCGCGAGAAGGCGGTTGAGGTCTTTATACCGGGCCGAGAAGTGTCCCAGCAGCAGTTTTTTTGCCCCGGCCTCGCGAGCCACACCGGCTGCCTCCGCGGCTGTGCTGTGGCGCGTTTCCCTTGCCTTGGTCTTGTCTTCTTCCAGGAAGGTCGCTTCGTGGTAGACGAGGTTCGCCCCGGCGATGCAGGCTGCCACCGTGCTGGAGGGCTGTGTGTCCGAGCAATAGGCGTAGGTGCGGGGCGCCCGTGGCGGCAAGGTGTAATCAGTGCTCCGATAGGTCTTGCCCGTGCGCTCATCGAGCACATCTTCACCTTGCTTGAGCCTGGGCAGGTAGGCAACCGGGACGTCGCCCAACGCCTTCGATTTGTCGAGCGACCGGAGCGGGGTCTTTTCACGGAAGAGAAAGCCGCAGGTGGGAATCTTGTGATCGAGGGGGAATGAATGAACGATGAGCTGTTCGTTCTCATACAAGCAAACTTCCTGTTCATCCGTCAACGGATGAAAAACAATTTTGAAGTTCAGTGCCGACCGTGCGTGCTTGAGTTGGGCAAGCAGGATTTCTTCGAGCCCGCGAAAACTGTAGAGGTGCAGGTCCTGTTCACGGCGTAGCAGGTGCATGGAGAAGAGCAGGCCGGTCAGACCCAGGTAGTGGTCGCCGTGCAGGTGGCTGATGAAGATGTGGTTGATCTTGTGAAAGCTGATATCGTAGCGGCGCAGCTGGTGCTGGCAGCCTTCGCCGCAGTCGACAAGGAAGTACTGGTTGTGGATGGTCAACAGCTGCGAGGAGGTGTGGCGCCCGTTGGCCGGCAGCGCCCCGCTGGAACCCAAAACCGTGAGAGAAAAATTAGACAATTTGAAAATTTGAAGATTTGAAAAATTTGAAAATGGCGCCGTAAAGCTGCTACCAAGTTACACTTCCGATTTGGTAAAATCGAAAAGAAGACTCCAGGAATATCCTTTTGCGCAGCAGAAGGATAAAGTCAACAATCTTTTCGTTGCAAACGAAAAAGGAGCCCTTGCGAGGCTCCCATTTTCAAATTTTCAAATTGCCTAATTTTCAAATTACTCCCCTTCTTTCATGTCCTTCTCAATCTCATGCATGAAAACCGCATCAACGGCCTCTTGCACGGAGGGTACGATGTGCAGCACGCTGTCGAGTTGGGAGATCTTAATGAGTTTGCCGGTGTGGTCGGAGAGGCTGGCCAGGATAAATACTCCGCCGTCTTCCTGCAGGATGCGGTTGCCGACGAGCAGGGCGCTGAGGCCGGAGCTATCGGTATACTTCACTTCGCCAAGGTCCAGGATGATGTTTTTGATCCCTTCCGCATGCAGGGTGATGAGCTCGGATTTGAGCGAGGGCGCCACGCTGGAATCAAGCTTTTCCTCATGCAGGCGCAACAGGCTGTACTTTTCCTGCTTATCAATCGTGTATTTCATCGCACGGAGTATTGTAGGGCTCAAAAGTAGCTCATTTTAGGTAATTAACGATGTTCCGCTCAATTCGTTCCAAAATATTTTGGTCCGCCAGCGGCTCAAGTTTCTGGCCTGTAACCTGCTCATACAATTCGCGGTAGCGCTCCGCAATCGACTGGACCACCGCGTCGGTCATTTCCGGGACGCGCTGCCCTTCCTTGCCCTGAAAGTTGTTTTCGATCAGCCATTGCCGGACAAACTCTTTCGATAATTGTTTCTGTGGCTCGCCCTGGGCCTGACGCCTCGCATACCCTTCCTGGTAGAAGTAGCGCGAAGAGTCGGGGGTATGTACTTCATCGATCAGGTAAATGGTGCCGTTGTGTTTGCCGAACTCGTACTTGGTATCGACAAGGATGAGGCCGCGGGCTGCGGCGAGCGCAGTGCCTTTCTGGAAGAGGGCGAGTGCATAGCGTTCAAGGGT
>JAYRXB010000487.1:0-6446 GCA_041917735.1 Cyclobacteriaceae bacterium | reverse complement strand
GTTAGCTCGCCAAGCCTACTTTCCGGACCTGCAAAAGAAAATAAGGGTTATTCCGCAGGGCGTCAATGTAGAGGAATTGAAATTGAATTTGCTTTCGTACCAGCCCAATGAGATTGTCACATTTGCGTATGCGGGCACCTTTATGCCAGGGACGCGTGATCCACGTGCCTTTCTGGCTTACGTTCTTTCGATGGATATAGATTTCCGATTTCATATTTATACGCGTACTCCCGGCTTAATTCAGGGCCTTGTAGACAAATCTCGAGGTCGATTGATAGTTCATGACTACCTTCCAAGGCAGGAATTGATTGGCCGACTCTCCACAATGGATTTTCTAGTGAATTTTGGCAATACCTCTACGACACAAGTACCAAGCAAGTTGATTGACTATGCAATTGCTGCACGTCCTGTTCTGGAGGTCCCCAGTGGATCCGTGAACCAGCTGACGCTCCATCAATTTCTTTCTGGTGACTACACAGGAAAAAGCATTGTTGATATTCAACCCTATCGGATTGAAAAGGTGGCGGGATCCTTCATTGAATTGTGTCATGAATCCAGGTAAGTCTTATAGCATTCCGCTGTGGCTTTTCTTTATCCATCCGCTTAGTGCATTGCTCATTTCTTTAAGAAGATTCAAAGCCTTAAATGCTCCTAACATTATTTGGCTGTTTGTAATATTTTATGGGTTTACGTTTGTAATCTCCGACCAAAGCATTGATGCGAGCAGATATGCAACTTACTTGAGAGAAGCACACGTAAAGCCTGTGGGCAGCTTTGCGGAATTTGTGGGTTATCTGTACAGTCAGGAAACGAACTATGTAGATGTCGTACAGCCTTTGCTTACATTCTTGGTGTCCAGGTTGACCGACAACCCTCAAGTCTTGTTTGCAGTGTTTGGGGTATTCTTCGGTTATTTCTACTCAAGGAATATCTGGTTTTTGCTTTCCCAGGTCAGGTCAAAGTTGAAACCGGAGGCAATGCTCTTCTTGACAATGGCAGCCTTTGCCGTATCCATTTGGCAAATGAATGGCTTTAGATTTTGGACTGCAGCCCATGTTTTTGCCTTTGGGGTTTTTTATTGGGCGGCTGACAAAAGAGTGAAGGGGATGCTTTTCTGTTTCTTATCTGTATTTGTCCACTTTAGCTTTGTCTTCCCATTGGTTGTGTTTGTGCTTTATGTCTTCGCAGGAAATTGGTTGCTCCCTTATTTTATGGTCTTTACGGCCTCGATTTTTGTGTCTCTTATTACACCGGCTACCTTCAGTGAGTACACGCGTTACCTTCCCGCTGTGTTTCAACAAAGAACTGAGACCTACACAAGCAAGGAGTACCTTCGAAGACTTGGAAAGGAATCCCGAGTGCAGGTAAACTGGTATGTTCGTGCAAGGCAGACTGGGATACAATTGGCTATACCATTGATGTTCTTGGTATTGGTACTTCGGTATAGAAAGTATATCGAAGCTCGCCAGCTCGAACTGCGAATACTTTGCTTTAGTCTGGTGATGGGTTCAGTTGTGAATTTGCTTTCTGCAGGTCCATCTGTTGGTAGATTTTATCATTTGTACTATATCTTGTCATTCGGTGCGATATTCTTGATTTGCCAGGGCATGCAATGGAAGACATTCCCGTTGGTAGTACGAATTCCTGTTTTTGCTGCAGTTGTCTTATTTGTTGTGGTAGAAATTCGAATTGGGTTTGACACGATGGGTTTGATGACTGTCCTTGGAAACCCGATTGCTTCCTTGTTTGTGACAAGGGATATTCCACTGATAAATTTCATCAAGTAGTGAGCTTTATAGGGAGCCTATTAAGAAATGCTTCAAACATTCCGGGCTGGCGAACTTCTCGTAGGATTGTTGTCTTTGAATCCGATGACTGGGGTAGTTTCCGGATGCCTTCGAAGTCTGCATATGATTCCCTCAAAGCTTCCGGCCTCGATTTGGATAGCGGAGACTCGGAGAGATTTAACAGATTTGATACCATTGAGATGGACGATGACCTTGAAGCGTTGTTTGGCGTGCTTTCAAAGCATAGAGACTTCAAGAATAATGGTGCAAAGTTTACGCTCTTGTGCCTGGTAGCAAACCCTGATTTTGAGCAAATCCGAAAGGAGGAATTTCGTCATTATCGATACAGAAGCCTCCCGGATGTGCTATCCAGTACTCCCGGTAGGTCAATGGTTCATGCACTGTATTTGCAGGGTGTCAATGCCGGACTGATCTTGCCTGAGTTTCATGGTAGGGAGCACCTTCATGTCCCAGCCTGGATGAGGGCACTCCGGGAGGCTAAAGAGGATGTGCGGCTGGCATTCAACCATCAGTGCTGGGGATTTACAAATCATGACCCATCTGGATTTCAATACCAGGCTGCATTTGATATAGATGCGCATACAGACCTGGAAGAGCAGCGGATGATTCTCTACGATGGCCTGGAGCTGTTCAGGAAGGTTTTTGGCTATGAGGCGAGGTACTTTGTCCCGCCGAACGGCCCTTTCAACAATGCCTTGGAAGCGGTTGCTGCATCGGGAGGCATCAGGTTCATGGGGACAGCAAAAGTTCAAAGGGAACCGGTTGCGAAAGGAAAAACGGTTCGTCGGTTTCACTACTTGGGCCAACGCAACCAATGTAGTCAGGTATACATGACAAGGAACTGCATCTTTGAACCTGGATTGATGGGCAAGAATTGGCAAGGGTCCTGTTTGACCGATATTGAAAGGGCCTTTCGTTGGCGAAAGCCGGCAATTGTCAGTACACACCGTGTCAATTTTATTGGTGCATTGGAAGAGGAGAATCGGAAAAATGGCCTTCGGGAGCTGGATGGTCTCCTCGCACAGATATTGCAAAAATGGCCCAACGTCGAATTTATGACGACTCGAGAATTGGGAGAATTGATTGCCAGTGATCACACCTAAGGACTTGCTGGTTTCTGCTGCCCGGAACCTCAGGAACATTCAGGGGTGGAGTAGTGCGGAGAGAATAGTTGTCCTTGAATCAGACGACTGGGGGAGTATCCGTGTCCCATCAGCATCGGTGAGAGCGGAGTTTGAGAGAATGAATTTTCCCTCACACTGTTGGAGTTACAATCGCTTAGATTCGCTTGAATCAAATACAGATCTGGAGGCTCTGTTCGAGGTGCTCGAAAAGCATCGCGACAGAAATGGGCGACCTGCCACGATGACGGCAAATGTGATCGTCGGAAACCCTGATTTTGAAAAAATTCAACGCGGCGGATTTCAACAGTATGACTGGGAGTCAATTCAGGCGACAGCAAGCCATTATCCTCAACACGATAGGATCCTCAGTTTGTATCAGCAAGGTATGAATGCCGGAATTTTTCATCCACAGCTGCATGGTCGTGAGCACCTCCAGGTTAGTCGCTGGATGAACGCCTTGCAGCAGCCGGATAGTTCAACTCGTAAGACGTTCAATTTTCAATCAACTTACTCGGGCGTCGACGACTACAGTTACATGGAAGCTTTCGACGAGGACGACAGCGATGAGTCAATTCGACTGACTTCCATTCTGAGGGAGGGAGCGGAAGAGTTCCGACGACTGTTTGGGTTTCATTCGAAATCCTTTATTGCACCGTGCTATACATGGAGCGAAGCGGTTGAAAGAGTGATGCCGTCATGTGGGATAAAGTATGTACAAGGGGCCTCCGCACAGCTTGTTCCGAAAGGTGGCTTTGGCAATTATGTAAAGAAAAAGTCAAGCCTTGGTCTTCATCGAAAAAGCAGCACGGTTAGCCTCGTTCGAAATTGTTTTTTCGAACCATCCCTGGTAATGAAATCAAATTGGGTTTCATACACCCTCCAATCCGTTGCTGACGCGTTCCGGTGGGGTAAACCAGCAGTGGTGTGTTCACATCGCGTCAATTACATCGGGTTCATCGAGGAGCGTAACCGAAAGGAGAATTTGCAATTGTTGGATGAGTTCCTAGGTAAACTTCTTCGTCGCTGGCCGACAATTAGGTTCATGACCTCTGATCAGCTGGGTGACTACATCACAAATACCGATCGACATGAATGAAGTGAGACTCTTGTTTGCGGGTGACTTCTGCGCTCACGGCAGGTGTGAACCGCTTGTGAAGCAATTGGACATCGAAGCATTGTTTGGAAGCATTCGCAAGGAAATTGAGGCCAGCGATCTCGCGATTGTAGACCTTGAGGCACCGCTCGTGCTGGGAGGAACCAAGAGACCGAAAACGGGCCCGCATTTGATGGCCGATCCCATGAGTGCCAAGGTCCTTGCCGAAGCCGGCGTGGGCCTCGTTGCCATGGCTAACAACCATATCATGGATTACGGAGATGCAGGATTGGCGGAAACGATGAGCACTTGCCATAAAGCCGGGCTTGCCACGACCGGTGTGGGCTCTACGCTTGCCGAGGCGAGGATTCCTTACTCTTCAACCATCAATGGACGCACGGTTGCGATTGTTAATGTGGCAGAAAATGAATGGTCAAATACACACGGCAATGTTCCCGGTGCTAACCCAGTGGATCCCGTGATGAATGCTGAGGATGTTCGCAGGGCTAAATCTACGCATGATACTGTTGTTGTTGTTTATCATGGAGGAAATGAGCACTACCAGCTTCCTAGTCCGCGCTTGAAATCACTATTTCGATTTTATGCTGACGCCGGGGCATCAGCCGTCATCGCGCACCATACACATGTTGTTTCTGGATTTGAAGTTCACAATGGTGTTCCCATTTTCTATGGTTTAGGCAATCTGCTGTTTGACTGGCCGGGCAAGAGAAATGACCAATGGAACCTTGGCATTGCCGTTCGCTTAATCGTAAGTGAGAAGGTAGCCTTCGATATCATTCCATTTCGGCAGTGCGATAGCGAACCTGGTATCCGCGTTCTGGAGGGGGCAGAAAAGGATTCTGTGTTGAGTCATATTTCGCAACTGAATAGCGTCATAGCAGACGATACGCGCCTTGAGCTTGAGTTCAAGAGATACTGCGATGAGAAGAGTATGATCTATAACCTTTACCTGGAGCCCTACCAGAGTAGGGTGATGTTGTTCCTTCGAAAGCGGGGACTCTTGCCAGGGTTCTTCAGCTCGGCCAAACGACGACTTTACCTCAACATTATTCGGTGCGAAGCACACCGGGATGTACTGCTTCATGCCTTAAAGAAATAACGCATGTGCGGATTTGCCGGATATTGGGGAGAGAAGCAGCCAGTTACCGATACAGCTGTAGCGTTGCGAATGTTGGACCGGGTTCGTCATCGCGGACCTGACGATCAGGGGTTGGTGACTTTCTCCTTATCAACGGGTATTGCAAATGCCCATGAGACGCATGTAGCCACCCCGGTTGACCATGCAGAAGGCTGGATTGGATTTAATCGGTTGAGCATCCAGGACCTTTCGGTCAACGGACATCAACCGATGTTTTCCCGGGATGGGAAAGTAGTGGTCGTGCTCAATGGCGAGATCTACAACGTGGCTGAACTCCGGTCAAGCCTCGAACGCGAGGGCATTCGCTTTCGTGGCCATTCCGACACCGAAGTATTCCTTGAATACTACCAGTGGCACGGAATCGATAAGGCCGTAAAGGCGCTGAACGGGATGTTTGCCATCGTTGTCATCGACTTGCTTCGTGGTGAACTATTGCTGATCAGGGATCGCTTTGGAATCAAGCCCCTGTACGCCCTCGATCACCAGGGGGGTCTTGCATTTGCCTCCGAACTGAAGAGCTTCCTGGATCTCGAAGAATTTAAACCGCGGTTGAGACGTAAGGGCCTTGATGAGTATTTACTCTTCAGGAATAACCTGTACCAAACGCTGTACGAGGGAATACACTCCATTTTGCCGGGTACTTATGTTCGATTAACTCCTGGCAAGGCTGCTGCAGTAGTTACCTACTTCAGTATTTCATCCTTGACCAGGGAGTCTTCCCTCGATGCAGCGACGGAGATCAGGAGACGGACCGGCCAGGCCCTCGAAGCCGCCGTTCACCGGCAGTTGATCAGCGATGTGAGCGTTGGCTGTCAGCTTTCCGGTGGAATTGACTCCTCCCTGGTTACCCAGCTGGCTTCAGAAAGGCAACCGGGAATGCAGACAATCTCGATCACCTTCAGCGATCCCGCCTACAATGAAGCGTCATTCGTCGATCAGGTGGTTGCCACAAGCCGCGTGACAGCGCATAAGTTCGAATTGGATGCCGACTACTACGTGAAAGCGTTTGAACGGGCTACATGGCACTTTGAGGCCCCCCTGAATCACCCAAATACGATCGGTTTGTTCCTGTTGTCAGAGCGGGCGCGGAAGCACGTTACAGTCCTGTTAAGCGGCGAAGGCGCAGATGAGTTGTTTGGGGGATATGGACGCTTTGCCCGCGTTTCCAATCCATGGAATGCACGCGCATTCTATTCGTACTGGAGAAGCCATGGATATTCGTTACGGCCGGCATATCCCTATTTTGATCATGGATACCGCAC
>JAYRXB010000486.1:0-4460 GCA_041917735.1 Cyclobacteriaceae bacterium | reverse complement strand
TAATACTCAACTGGATGCCATCGTGGCGAAGAACATGGGCAAGGAGTTGGAGGAGGGCCTGGGTATTTCCTTTGAAGAATTCAAGAAGCAGGGTGGTATCTACAGCTATTTCCTCTACCCGATGACGGACACACACCTCCGTTCGACACTGCCCGATGACCTCGAGCCGAAAAGCAGCCTTTCCAACGTTTACATTTTCAGTGGCGTGGGCTTGTTCATCCTGCTCATTGCCTGTGTCAATTTCATGAACCTTTCCACCGCCAAGTCGGCGGGCCGCGCCAAGGAGGTGGGCTTGCGCAAGACGCTGGGCTCGCAACGCGGGCAGATGATCGGGCAATTCCTCGCGGAGTCATTCCTGTATAGCGCTGTTGCCATCGTCGGTGCACTGGCCCTGAGTTACCTGTTGCTGCCGTCCTTCAACCAGTTGGCAGGAAAGGAACTAGAACTTACTGCCTTGGCGACCCCGGCCTTTGTGGGCGCGGTGCTGGCCCTGCTCATCGTGGTGGGCTTCCTGGCAGGAAGTTACCCGGCCTTCTACATGACCTCGTTCAGTGCGGTGGAAGTACTGAAAGGGAAAGTGCGTGCCGGCGTAAAGAGCAAGGGCATTCGGAGTTCGCTGGTGGTCTTTCAGTTTGCGGTTTCGACATTCCTGATCATCGCCACCGCCATTGTATTCCAGCAGCTGGATTACATGCAATCCAAGAACCTGGGCATGGACAAGAACAACATCATCACAGTGACTGGCGCGCGCCGCCTGGGCACACAAGCCCTGGCATTCAAAACGGCGGTGTCAGCTATACCCGGTGTCACGGTGTCGAGTTATACCAACAATATTTTCCCCGGGACCAATAACACCAACCTGGTGCGCGAGAAGAACCTGGAAGTGGACCACATCGTAGGGACGTATGCTGTGGATTGGGACCATCTCGAGGTTATGAAAATCGACCTGGCACAGGGTCGTTTCTTCAACCGCGACAATGCCGCCGACAGTTTGTCGTGCGTGATCAACGAGGCTGCTGTAAGGGAGTTTGGGTTTGCTGACCCCATTGGGCGCGAACTTACCGACTATAGCGGACCTGCACCGACACACTACCGGGTAGTCGGCGTACTGAAGGACTTCAATTTTGAATCACTGAAAGATAAGGTGCGCCCGGTTATGGTACGGCTGGAGGATACCGGCCGGTTTCTGGATGTTCGCTACGAAGGTGACCCACGCCCTGTGGTCGAGGCCCTCGAGAAGCAGTGGCGTGCCCTGGCACCCGGCGAGCCGTTTGCCTATAATTTCATGGACCAGTCATTCGACGCCATGTTCCGTGCAGAGATGCGCCTGCGGGATATCTTCACGGTATTCTCCGTGCTGGCCATTGTCATCGCCTGCCTTGGCTTGTTTGCGCTGGCAGCCTTTACGACCGAGCAGCGGACCAAGGAAATTGGTGTGCGGAAAGCGATGGGGGCATCGGTCTTCAGCCTCACGTTCCTGCTCTCCAAGGAGTTTACCCGCCTGGTGCTCATCGCCATTGTTCCTGCCATCGGGGCAGGGTGGTATGTGGCCAACTGGTGGTTGAGTTCCTTTACCTATCGGATTACCCTGGCGCCCCTCCTGTTTATCGGGTGCGGCCTTGTGGCCATCCTGATTGCCTGGGCTACCGTATCGTACCAGGCCGTACGGGCCGCCTCGGTGGAGCCCGTGAAGTCGCTTCGCTACGAATAAGAAACTATCCACAATGCTACATATAACTCATTGAAATATAGGTATTTGGATATGTTGACAGATTGTTCACTTCTTGCCGGTGGGTATGTCGGGAGTTTTGCGGTGGGGGTAGTAGCTTTGAAAAAGCCACAAAACAGCTACTCCCATGGAAAAGAAGGCCGAAAAATCTGGTAATCGCGTTTCGAAGAAGGCCCTGCGAAACCTCCTGAAGGATTCCGTACAGCGCTCCATCACATCGTTGGAGTTGCCGGAACCGAACAAGAAAGTGAAGAAGATTATCAGCCGGACGGCCAGGAAGATGGCTAACGAGTTTTCATCGCTCCTGAAGAAGGAGATGAAGCGCAGCAAACCAAAGAAGGCAAAGCTGGAGCCGCAAAAAGTAGCCCAGGTGGCTTAGAAGAGCATTAAGCGTTATTGTTAGTTAAAGGTTAAGAAAGCCGGCATCCCTGCCGGCTTTTCTTTTTGCCTTTCATCCGGTCCTTTGGCTTCTCCTTGGATTTCCTCCTTTCCAGTTCAACCCCTCCTTACTACCTTTCTTCATTCAACCATTCCCATGAAACAACTCCTCTTTGCTCTCCTGGTTATCTGCCTGGCCACTTCCGTGAACGGCCAGAACTTCGAATCCAAGACCTTTGGCCAGCTCAATTTCCGGTTCATCGGACCGGATGGCAATCGCGCGATCGCCGTCGTCGGTGAGCCGGGCAACCCGAACGTTTCCTACATCGGTGCCGCGTCAGGCGGGATCTGGAAGACCGAAGACATGGGCTACCACTGGCGTCCGGTCTTTGACCAGACCGACGATTCATCGATCGGCGCTTTGGCCATCGCTCCATCGAACTCAAAGCAGGTATGGGCGGGAACCGGCGAATCGTTCCTCATTCGTCCGGCCCACGCGGTTGGCAACGGCGTGTACAAGTCATCCAACGCCGGAAAAACCTGGAAGAAAATGGGACTTGAAAACACTTTCATTGTAAGCCGGATCATCGTCCACCCGACCGATACCAATACGGTGTATGTGGCCACCATGGGGCATGCGCGCGGTCCTTCCCGCGAACGGGGTATCTATAAAACTACCGATGGCGGCAAGACATGGCAGCAAGTCCTGTTTGTCAATGACAATACGGGCAGCTCTGACCTCGCCATGGACTCGAAAAACCCCGACATCCTCTATGCCGCCATGTGGGAGGTGGAAATCAAGACCTGGAACCTTCGCAGCGGCGGCGTGGGCAGCGGCATCTACCGCACCACGGACGGAGGAAAGACCTGGCAGCCGATGCGCAACGGGTTGGAAAGCGGGCCCGGACATCCGGTGGGAAAGACATCGGTCGATGTGGCCTACACGAATCCGAAAGTGGTTTACGCGCTGGTGGAAGATGTGGAACCGCGCCTGTACCGCTCGGAGGATAGCGGCGACTCCTGGAAACTCATGCAGAAGCACCACGGCATGGGGCAGCGGGCGGGCTACTACACCCGCCTCCGGGTGTCAACGAAGGATGAAAATGAATTGTATACCATTTCCGTCGGCATCATGAAGTCGATCGACGGCGGAAAAAGCTTCGTAAAGAACTACAACCAATGGGCCGCCGGCGGTGACAATCACGACATGTGGTTTGATCCGAAGATGCCCGACCGCATGATGTGCGCCCACGACGGTTGCGCCAACCTCTCGTTCAACGGGGGCAAGACCTGGACCAACATCAACGTACCGATAGCGCAGATGTACCACATCGCGGTCGACGACCAGGTGCCGTACTATGTGTATTCCAATCGCCAGGACGCCTGGTCGTACCGCGGCCCGAGCCGCAGCCTCGAAGGATGGTCGATCCCGCTGGGCATGTGGCACGGCGTAGGTGGCTGCGAAAGCGGCTTTGCCCAGCCCGATCCCTTCGATAACAACACGGTGTGGTCAGGATGCTACGACGGCGGCCTCGACGTGTTTGACCTCACCACCCGCCACATGCGCGATGTGCGCGTTTGGCCGCAGACCCAAATCGGCAGCACGCCGGCGAACGCCAAGTACCGCTGGCATTGGAATTTCCCCATGGTCCTGTCGCGCCATACGCCCGGCAAGGTGTGGGTTGGCAGCCAGTTTGTGCATGAGACGACCACGCGCGGTCAGAACTGGCGCGTGATCAGCCCCGACCTGACCACCAACGACAAGAGCCACCAACAGAACAGCGGCGGGATGGCTAGCGATAACCTCATGACCTGGGATGGATGCACGCTATTTTCCATGGCGGAATCTCCGGTCAAGGAAGGCGTATTGTGGGCTGGCAGCAACGACGGCCAACTGAATGTAACGCAGGACGGGGGCAAGACGTGGACGAACGTGGCCGCGAATATGCCCGGCCTACCGCAGTGGTCTACGATCCGCCACATCGATGCCTCGTACCACGATGCCGGCACAGCCTATGTGTCCGTCAATGCGATGCAGAACGGCGACTTTGGCACCTATGCCTACAAGACGACCGATTTTGGAAAAACGTGGACACGACTGACGATCAATTTGCCGGCGTCGAACTCGAATGTGGTGCACCAGCTCATCGAAGACCCCGACAAGAAGGGATTGCTGTGGCTTGGAACGGATAACGCACTCTATTTTTCGCCCGATGATGGCGGTCAGTGGATCCGGTTGAAGAACAACCTTCCGCCCGTACCCATCTACGGCATCACCATCCAGCGCAACTTCCGTGACCTGGTGCTGGCCACTTATGGACGCGGTATCTACATTCTCGATGACGTCACACCC
>JAYRXB010000485.1:0-3835 GCA_041917735.1 Cyclobacteriaceae bacterium | reverse complement strand
CCGTACAATGGCCTTCGAACTCAAGGCACCAGAGACACCCTGGCGACCCCGTATGTAAGTGCTGGGTTAGGATATAATTACCTGAATATTAGAATTTTATAAGGACGCTGGGCGCAACTAAAATTTCCTAACATCCGTTAGCCCACCTATAGGAATAAATCTATCTTGCGGCCAAACAAACCGGGCTATGGTCGACACACTGGATATCAAGATTAACAAGGTGGCTGCCTCCAGGCTTTCCCAGGTTGATTTCAATAACATTCCGTTCGGCAAAGTGTACGCCGATCATATGTTTTTCGCCGATTTCCGAAATGGTGATTGGGGGAATTTCCGGGTTGTTCCGTATGGCCATATCCAGGTAAGCCCGGCAACGCCTGCGTTGCATTACGGCCAAAGCATATTCGAGGGACTGAAGGCCTTGAAAAATGAAAGAGGGGAGGCCCTGGTGTTTCGGCCCCTGGATAACTGGAAGCGCATGAACATATCCGCCGATCGGATGTGCATGCCTTACTTGCCGGAAGATATTTTCATGGAAGGCCTCGAGTCGCTGATTCGCCTCGACAGGGCCTGGATTCCGACAGCACCAGGCAGTTCATTGTACATTCGTCCCTTCATGTTTTCTGCCGAGGAGTACATCGGCATTCGGCCCTCCCAGGACTTTACCTTCATGATTATCAACTCTCCGGTGGGTCCGTATTACGCTACACCCGTCCGCGTAAAGATCGAAACGAAATATACCCGGGCGATGGAAGGCGGTACAGGCTATGCCAAGACAGGAGGCAATTATGCCGGATCACTCTATCCTGCAAAACTTGCGCAGGAGCAGGGTTACCACCAACTCATCTGGACTGACGGACACGAGCATAAGTACGTGGAGGAATCCGGCACGATGAACGTCATGTTTGTTTTTGGTGATGTGCTGGTTACACCGGCCCTGGGCGATACCATCCTTCGCGGTATCACGCGTGACAGTGTGCTGACGCTGGCCCGTTCCTGGGGAATGAAAGTAGAAGAGCGAAAAGTATCGGTAAAGGAACTTGTCGATGGGTTAAAGTCGGGCAAGGTGACGGAGGCATTCGGCGCCGGTACGGCTGCGACGATTGCCCACATCGAGCTGATCGGTCATGAGGGGCAGAACTACTTTCTTCCCCCCGTAGAGACCCGCAAGTTCTCCAACCGGGTCCTCGAAGAGCTGGACGGCATCAAGCGGGGTACACGACCTGATCCATTCGGATGGATCCACACCATCTGATTATTCCTGTCCGTTCCCTCGTTGCAATTCGTGTAATTAGTGGCAAATGCCGAAATTAAGGCATGATCCGGCTGCTGGTAATTGCCTTGCTCCTGACTTCCTTCCCTGTCCTGGCGCAAAAGCAATTGGTTTTGCTGAAAAGCGGTAGACCGGTGGGCCGATACACCGAAGGTGATTACATCCGGTTTATCATGAAAGACGGAAGTCGGCGGGAAGGCAAAATCATCGAATTGCATGAGTTCGCTGTCATCACCACCAACGATACCGTCCAGTACAACAAGATTCATAAAGTGGGTATTCCGAAAGGTCAGCGAAAAGGAATTGCGCCGTTGTTTGGCGGTTTGTTGCTCGTGGCCGGTGTCACCTACGTTGGAATTGATCTGCTAAACAGTGCCCTGGGTTACGACCCGGGTGGGGTCGACAAAAGTGTTGTTCAGGCTTCAGCCACCATGATCACTGTCGGAAGCATCCTGTTTTTCATTCGCCCCAAGTACCGAAGGGTAAACAACGGGACCTTCCTTCGGACGGTCGACTACAAGTCGAAGTTCTACAAGAGCCCGTATGGGCTGTGAAGCTCCTCCGGGCGGACTAAAGTCCGGGGGGAATATCCTTTCTAACTTTCCCCGCCTTAAAGGGCAGGGCAATTGTTTCAAATGCCACGCCCTTTTGGGTGTGCGGTGAGATAAAGACATATCCCCTGGCAATCAATTGCCACGCTCTTTAGGGCGTGGATAAAAGCAACTGTATTTTTTTCTCACCGGGCTTTAGCCCGATGCCGGGAGATGGGCCAATGTTACTACCTTTGAGCCTTTCGAAACCCTATGACAACCGACCAACTGAAAGACGTGAAGGCCCGAGTGGCTGCCTTGAGGAGGTATCTTTGACTACGATCGCAAACGCGTAGAAATCGAAGACGAAGAGAGGATCTCGCACCAGGCCGATTTCTGGAATAACTCCAAGCAAGCCGAAGCCATCCTTAAAAATATCCGGGCCAAGAAAGTCTGGACCGATGCCTATGAGGCGGTGAGCAAAGCCGTCGACGACCTCGACGTGCTCAATGAATTCCATGATGCAGGTGATGTATCGGAAGACGAGCTCGACGCCGAGTACCGCAAAACGGCCCAAGCCGTGGAAGAACTCGAGTTCAAAAAAATGCTCAGCAAAGAAGAAGACCAGCTGAGCGCCATGATCGAAATCAACCCCGGTGCCGGGGGCACCGAAAGCCAGGATTGGGCTGACATGCTTCACCGGATGTACATCATGTGGGGAGAGAAGAATGGTTACAAGGTCCGCGAAGTAGACTACCAGGCCGGCGAGGTGGCGGGCATCAAGTCGGCAACCATTGAAATCGAAGGCCCATTTGCCTACGGTAAACTCAAATCAGAGACGGGCGTCCATCGACTGGTGCGCATCTCTCCGTATGACTCCAACGCCAGGCGCCATACATCGTTTGCCTCGGTTTTTGTATACCCGGAAGTGGACGATACCATCAACATTGAATTGAACCCGGCCGACATCGAAATGCAGACGTCCCGGTCGGGCGGTGCCGGCGGTCAGAACGTGAACAAGGTGGAAACGAAAGTGCAACTCACGCACAAGCCAACGGGCATTGTGATCGTATGCCAGGTGGAGCGTTCGCAGCATGCCAACCGGGAGAAGGCCATGCAGATGTTGCGCTCCAAGCTGTACCAGATGGAAATGGAAAAGCGCAACGCCGCCCGCGACAAAATTGAGGCCGGTAAGATGAAGATTGACTTTGGATCACAGATCCGCAACTACGTCCTGCATCCGTACAAGCTGGTCAAGGATGCCCGCACCGGGGTCGAACGCACCGATGCGCAAAACGTGCTGGACGGTGACCTGGATGATTTCATCAAGGCGTTTCTGCTCGGGGCGCAAGAGACGGAGACTGGCCGGTAATGGAGTTTTTTGATGCTCAAGGCTTGAGTATAAGATGGAATGGAGTTGGACATCGGCATGTGAGGCTGAAGCACCATACCGGTTCCGCATTCGTCCCTGGACACTTTGTATTTAGCTAACGTTGAATTCATCCATTTACACCCGTCCGTTCTGGTTGTTGTGCGTTAGCTCGCTGCTGTTCTTCGCCAGCTTCAACATGATCGTGCCTGAGCTGCCGTCATTCCTGGCGTCACTGGGCGGGGGCAAGCACAAGGGATTGATCATCGCCCTCTTTACCGTTACGGCATTGATCTCACGTCCGTTCAGCGGGAAGATTGCCGATCGACTCGGCCGAAAGCCGGTGATCATGTTTGGGTCACTGGTATGTTTTGTGTGCAGCCTGCTCTATCCTTTGCTGACTTCGGTTTTTGGTTTTCTGTTCCTCCGGCTGGTGCACGGATTTTCGACAGGCTTTACACCGACAGGCCAGACGGCTTTTCTGGGCGACATTATCCCGGCAGAGCGGAGGGGAGAAGCCATGGGGCTGCTCGGTACGGCCGGAACCTTGGGGATGGCGGGCGGCCCTGCACTGGGCGGATGGATATCTTCAGTTTATACGCTGGAGGCCATGTTCTACTGCTCTTCCTTTTTTGCCATCGTCTCATCGTTGATTGTTTTGTCGAT
>JAYRXB010000484.1:0-10913 GCA_041917735.1 Cyclobacteriaceae bacterium | reverse complement strand
TGCTGCAACAAGGCGCTGCTCTGGGTTTCCTGGAAGCCCACTTCCGCATAGGTCCAGATTTTTTTGGCCGCCTGTGCGTACTGGTCGGTGCGCGCGTCGATGGCCTTGATTAATTCCTGTTTTGTCTTCTGGGCCTGGATGGCGGTGAACGAGCTCACCGCGATCAGGAGGAGGATGATGCGTTTCATGGGTTTAGGTTTACCCAAACTTAGTCGATAGAAGGGGGAAAAGGAAGGTTACCGCTCCGTTGAATTTGAAGCAGCCAGGTCATGAGGTTGGTGCACGCGAACGGTGGCCGTGGGTTCAGACGCTCCGTTCCGGCGGCTGGACTTTCGCTCCAGCCGGATGACAATGACCAGCAGCATCACCAGGATCATGATGATGAGCAGGTAGCCAAAGACGCGAAGGATTTTCTTGATCCGCTTTTCTTCTTCGACGCGGTTCATCACGGCACCGTAGTTTCGGAACCGGTCGGCCCCGCGGCTGGTTAGTTTCTGGCGTCGCAGTCGTATCTCGTGCTTACTCATTGTATTTCATCTTGAGCTTGAAATGTTTCCGCAGCTGATCGAGAGCGCGGTAGGTGCGCATCTTGGCGCCGCTCTCCGTGATATCCAGGATAAAGGCGATCTCGCGGAAGTCCTTGTCTTCAAAGAACCGTAGTTCCAGCACCTGCAGCATGTCGGTAGGCAGGTCTTTCAAATAAGTGAGGAGCCGGTGCAGGATCTCTTCGTCCCAGCCTCCCGGGCCGGGGTCTGCCTGCTCGACCAGCTCCCGAACGCGTGCCTCTTCGATGCTGAACACCTTCTTGCCCTTCTTTCGGCGGTAGTGCTTGTTGATTTCGTTGGTGGCAATCTTGTAAAGCCAGGCCGAGAACGGGTACCCCCGGAACTGGTAGCGCGGCAGGTGGTGAAGGGCGTTGACAAACGTCTGCGATGCCAGGTCACCGGCTGTGTCTTCGTCGCCGGTCTGACGCAGGGCAAAGTAGTAGATGCGGTCGAAGTAGGCCTCATACAGTTCGCCAAATGCCTTCGGGTCGGACTTCGATCGTTCGATGATTTCGTTCTCCCTTCGGATCTCTTCTTCACGCATGGGTTGGCGTCTGCCGGTATAATCCGCTACCCCGCCCGGAGACACGGATTAATTGCCGGGGAACCATTCACCGGCGAATCCCGTATCTTGAGGTAACGGTTCTTGTTCGAATATCCGCAATATTGAGCAGTTACATGCCTGGCCGCCTGCTTTTGTTACTCTTCGTGCTGATCGCCACCGCGGCCGACGGGCAGTACTATGCGCTGCGCCAATACACGGCGGTCGACGGGCTGCCCCAGTCGCAGGTCAACACCATGGTGGAAGACCGAAACGGCTACCTCTGGATCGGGACGGCGGGGGGCGGCATTGCCTGCTTTGATGGGCGGGAATTCAAGGTGTTCACCACCTTCGACGGATTGCTTTCCAATATTGTCACGTCGCTCTTCATCGACTCCCGCGATGTCATCTGGGCGGTTCACCCCCAGGGCATTACCCGGTTCGACGGCCGCACCTTCCGGCAATACCAGCCGCCGCCGACTCCCGAAGGCATGCGGCGGATTCGGCGGTTGGTGGAGTACCAGGACACGGTATATATAGTGTCCAACCCCGGCCTGCTCGGAAAAATCTACAAAGACTCTGTCTACCGTTGGGCGGATCGCGTGGCCCCTGGCAAAACCATTTTCTTTACGCACGTCACCTCGCGACACATCCCGTGTTTCTACCTCAATGACAGTTCGTTCCTGGTACCTGGCCCGTCGGGCTATCGCCGGATATCGCATGCCAACGTGTTCCATACGGCATACAACATGTACAATCACCGGAAGGAAGTGTGGCTGGAGACGGACAAGGGCACCTTTGCCCTGGACATCGCTGCCGGAAAATTTTCCCCAAGGAAGAAAATGATCCAACGTTATGTCATTGGCTACGACAGCGCCACAGCGACGTACTGGACGCGCGATGAGAGAACGTTGTTTCGCGAGCGCGTCGTCGAGGACCGGATATTGACGGACACCTTGTTGCGGGATGTGCCGATCACGCAGGTGCTTCTTGACAAAGAGGGTAACGCCTGGTTCGGAACAGCCGGAAACGGATTGTACCGGTACTATCCAAAAGACTTCAACAAAGTGTTTGGCGGCCTGCGGAAGGTAATGGCGGTGGCTCAGGATCGGTCAGGTAACCTGTGGATGGGCGGGGAGGGCCTCGTGAAATGGCATGCGGGAAAACCGGTGCGATCCTATGCCCTGCCCAATGGCGACGACGATGGTGTTCGTGCCATCCTGGAAACACCTTCCGGTGACCTGTGGGTAGGATCGTATTCCGGCCTCGGTCGCTACCAGCCCGGGCAAGACCGCTTTGCATGGTTCACGCGCGAGCATGGTTTGTCCAGCGCCTACATCACCGCACTGGAGCATGACGGCCACCAACTGTGGATAGCTACCACCGGTGGGGGCCTCAACCGTTTTGACGGAAACAAGTTTAGTCCTATGCCCACGCCGGGTGTGAAGAACATCGCTTCGTTGAAGTACATGCCCGCGCTCCAGTCACTTTTTCTGGGTACCGACTTCGGCCTCTTTGTTTCGCGTGACGATGGCACCTTCCGGGAGATCCCGGTATCACAATTCGAGCATACCACCATTTTCTCGATGGCTGCCTACCGCGACACGCTGTTGCTGGCGGCGTCGGGTGGCGCCGGTGTCGCCATCATCGACCCGAAGCGGTCGACCCAGGCGTTCATCGGGCCACGCGAGGGCCTCCCTTCCGGGTTCGTGTTCTTTGTCGGCGTCGATCACCATGATCACCTGTGGATTGGAACAGAGAAGGGCGTCACCCGCATTCGACTCAACGAAAAGCTCGAGATCACAGAGACCCGTGACTACGGATACAACAACGGGCTGACCGGGATCGAGACAAATCCCAACGCGTATTTCCTTACACCGGAGAAGAAGTACTTCGGACTTATTGATGGTGTGTACGAATTCCTGGGAGAGGATACCACCGGAACCAACTCCTACCCAGTGCACCTCACGGCCGTCGAGATTTTCTTTGGGGAGACGCCGATCGGACCGTATGGCCGCACCGGCGCCGACTTCTTCCGGATTCCGGCTTCCTTGGCGTTGCCGTTTGATAAGAACCACCTGACTTTTTCGTTTAACCGTGTAGACAAGCGTTATCCCAACTCCGTGCGCTACCGGTACTTTCTGGACGGGTTCGATAAAACGTGGTCGCAGCCCTCGGCCACCGGGCGGGTGACGTACAGCAACCTGCCCACGGGCAACTACGTGTTCCGCGTGATGGCGACCAACCAGGATGGCAGCTGGGAGGCGCCCGCCATCGCTTACCCGTTTTCGGTGGAAGCACCGTTCTACCGAACACCGGCCTTTTTTGCGGTTATGGCCGGGCTCGTGCTCGGATCGCTTACCCTCTACGTGCTTGTCCGCATGCGCAAGAATGTATCGCGGGTGATTGAAATGGAACACATCCGGCAGCAGGAGCAGGAGGTGCTTCGCAAGGAGATTGCGCGCGACTTCCACGACGAGATGGGCAACCAGTTGACGCGGATCATCAACTACGTCAGCCTGATGCGGCTCAACGGCGAAGGACAGGGGCAGGGACAGGAGCTTTACCGCAAAGTGGAGGAGTCGGCAAAATACCTATACAACGGGACGCGGGATTTTATCTGGGCGATCGACCCGGTGAACGACGATTTGGCTAAATTGTTCCTGCACATCCGTGATTTCGGGCAAAAGTTGTTTGAAGAAAAGGACATACACTTCCGGGCGTTTAACGAAACATCCGAAAAAGTGAAACTTCCCTACGGGTTTAGCCGTGAAGCTAACTTGATCTTCAAGGAGGCCATGACGAACGCCTTCAAGCATGCCGGGGCCTCGAATGTGTCATTCTGGCTCCGGCCGGTGAGCGGTGGGTATGAAATGGTGCTGGAAGACGATGGGGTGGGCATCAGCCCGGAACGGGCCGATAACTCCAACGGAATCAAGAACATCCGGGCCCGGGCCGAGAAAATAAAGTCCTCGCTGACGGTAGATCGCCGTCCGGATGGGCCAGGAACACGAGTACAGTTGGTATTTACGATAAACAAAAAGAACACCTATGACGACGCAACCCAAAAAACGCGTGCTCATCGTGGAAGATGACACCGAGATCCGCAACAGTTTTGTAATGATTGTCAACAGCTCGCAGAAGTTTGCGGTCGTCAACGCCTACGGCAGTTGCGAAGAGGCGATCAAGCACCTCCACCACGACAAGCCCGACTACGTGCTGATGGATATTGAACTTCCCGGCATGAGCGGTATCCAGGGAAGCCGGATCATCAAGGACAAGAGCCCGTCGTCGGAAATCATCATGGTTACCGTGTACGAAGACAACGAACAGGTCTTCGAAGCGCTGAAGGCGGGCGCCACAGGTTACATCACAAAGAGTTCCAACCACCTCGAGTTGCTGTCGGCGCTGGAAGAAATCTCCCGCGGCGGCGCTCCCATGAGCAGTAAAATCGCACGTATGGTCATCGATAATTTCCACATCAACCCCAACTCGCCGCTCACGAAGCGGGAGACGGAAATCCTGCAGCTGATCTCGGAAGGGAAGACCTACACGCAGATTTCCGAGCAACTGTTCATCTCCAAGGAGACGGCCAAGACGCACATCAAGAACATCTATTCCAAATTGCAGGTCAACAGCAAGTCTGAAGCGCTGGCCCGTGCCGCGCAGGATAAACTCATCTAGGAGAAGTCGTCCATGGACCATTGACGATGGACCATGGACTATAGACCATTGACGATGGACTATGGACCAATTGTGAGCTGGTTTGAAAAATCCCGCGCTGCGCGTGATTCGCCGCAGGGCTCCGGGCTGTACATTTGAATTATCAATTTTTGGGTAAGGTCGGGTGGCTGTCCCTAGGTCATGGGTGGATTCTGGGCAGCCACCTTCCTTTTTCCGCTCATCCCAAGGCGTGTTGGTTCCTCCTCCCTCTTTCCTTAGGTTTAGGGGTTTTTGACACGCTATGAAGAGACTCCTCCTCCTTATCCTCCTGGGCTCGGCCTCCTTGACCTTCGCCCAAAAGAAAAAATCCAATACCCCCGAGCCGGCCCCGGCCCCCGCTGCACCGGCCCAGTCGCCGCTGGAAGCAAAAACAGCAGGCCTGAAGAAATTCCCGGGCTTCTTCGAATACTACTACGATGAGAAACAGGACAAGGTGTTCCTGCTTATCGACAAGTTCGACACCGAGTTTCTGTACGTCGAGTCGCTGGCGGCCGGCGTAGGCTCCAACGACATCGGCCTCGACCGCGCTCAGCTGGGCGGCGAACGCGTGGTGAAGTTTGAACGCCGCGGACCGAAAGTGCTCCTGACGGAAATCAACCTGCAGTTCCGCGCCATCAGCAACAACGCGTTGGAACGCCGGGCCGTCGAAGATGCGTTCGCAAAGTCCGTACTCTGGGGTTTCACCGTCGTGGCCGAAGAAGGTGGCAAAACGCTGGTGGACATCACTGACTTCCTCATCGTGGATGCGCACGACGTGGTTGGCCGTCTCCGTGGTGCGCAGCAAGGCAACTATTCGCTCGACAAGTCGCGATCGGCCATGTACCTGCCCCGCACCAAAAATTTCCCGGACAACTCCGAGTTCGAGGCTACCCTTACCTTCACCGGCCAGCCTGCCGGAGCATGGATTCGCAGCGTTACCCCCACACCGTCGAGTGTTACGGTCCGGCAGCACCATTCGTTCATCCGGCTGCCCGACAACAACTACAAGCCGCGCAAGTTCGACCCGCGGGCAGGCTACAACAACATGTCGTACTATGACTATGCGACACCCATCGATCAGCCGATCGAAAAACGGTTCATCAACCGGCATCGCCTGAACAAGAAAGACCCCAAAGCCGCTGTCAGCGAAGCGGTCGAGCCCATCATTTATTATATGGACCCCGGCACACCGGAGCCCATCCGCTCTGCCCTGATGGATGGTGCACGCTGGTGGAACCAGGCCTTCGAGGCCGCGGGCTACAAGGATGCCTTCCGTGTGGAGCTGCTGCCGGAAGATGCGGACCCCATGGATGTCCGTTACAACGTCATCAACTGGATTCACCGCTCCACCCGGGGATGGTCGTACGGTGCTTCAATCTCTGATCCCCGGACGGGCGAAATCCTCAAAGGTCACGTGAGCCTCGGTTCGCTCCGCGTCCGTCAGGACTTTCTCATCGCCGAAGGCCTCATTGCTCCCTACGAGACGGGCAAACCCGCTCCGAAGGAGATGGTGGACCTTGCCCTCAGCCGCCTGCGTCAGCTCGCCGCCCATGAAGTGGGGCATACCCTCGGCCTTTCGCACGCCTATTCCTCCAGTTCAGAAAACCTGGCCTCGGTCATGGACTATCCGCACCCGATCGTCAGCCTGAAAGACGGCAAGGTAGACATCAGTAAGCCGTACGACGACAAGATCGGCGCCTTCGATAAAGTGTCGATCACCTGGGGCTACCAGGATTTCCCCGAAGGCACCGACGAAGAGAAGGCGCTGAATGACCTTCTGCTCAATTCCATCAAGGCAGGCATGACCTTCCTGTCAGACCAGGATGCACGTCCGGCCGGAAGCGCCCATCCGTATACTCACCTGTGGGACAACGGGCGTGACGCTGCGGCTGAACTGAATCGACTCCTCGACGTGCGTGCTGTGGTGATGCGCAACTTCGGTGAAAACAACATCAAGCCGGGTGCGCCGATGGCTACCCTGGAGGAAGTACTTGTGCCGATGTATTTCGTGCACCGCTACCAGGTGGAGGCAGCCTCGAAGATGCTCGGGGGACTGAACTACCGCTACGCATTGCGCGGCGACGGCCAGCCGGTTGCCGAGCTGCTCACACCCCAACAGGAACTTAACGCCCTCGAAGCACTGCTCCGTGCCGTACAACCCGGGACCCTCATGCTTACCGAAAACCTCCTGCGTAACATTCCTCCACGCCCCCTGGGCTACCAGCGCCACCGCGAGCTGGTGAAGGTGCGCACCGAGTTGACCTTTGATCCGCTTTCGGCGGCGGAAACCGCAGCCGATATGGTTTATTCCATGATCCTCCACCCGGCTCGTGCCAACCGCCTGTTCGAGCACCATTCGCGCGATGCCCGGCTTCCTTCGCTGGAAGGGGTCATCGACCGGCTGCTGGTTACATCCATCAAGGCGGCTCCGAAAGCAGGCTACGAAGGCGCCGTGCAGATGGCTGCCGATTATGCGATGTTCAGCAACCTCGCCAAACTTGCCCTCTCGACCGATGCGGCACCCGCGACGCGCGCTATCGCCTTTGCCAAACTGAAGAGCCTGAAGACGTGGCTGTCCACGCGACCGGCCGGCAACGAAGAGTGGTCGGCGTTCTATGCTTACCTCGCTGACCTGATCGACCGCCTCAACGACGACCCGGAAGAATTCAAGACGCAGCAAGTGCTGGCGCCGCCCCCGGGTCAACCCATTGGCGACATGGACCTCGACTATTGCAATTTTTCTTCGAACCGTTAACTCAAATTTGATCTATGAAAAAGTCAATCGTTCTCCTCGGTTTCCTGTGCGCCGCCTTTGCAGCGGGTGCCCAGAAACTGGATATGGAAAAACTCAAGGGCATGAAACCCCGCAGCATCGGCCCTGCCGGAATGAGCGGGCGTATCACCGCCATCGATGCGGTGGTGAGCAACCCGGACATCATCTATGCCGGTGCAGCATCCGGCGGCGTGTGGAAGAGCGTGAGCGGCGGTGCCGCGTGGACGCCGATCTTCGACAAGGAAGGAACCCTCTCCATCGGCGCAATCGCCATCCAGCAGAGCAACCCCTCGGTGATCTGGGTGGGCACGGGTGAAGGCAACCCCCGCAACAGCCTCAATGGCGGCGATGGCATCTACAAGAGCCTCGACGGCGGCAAGACCTGGAAGAAGATGGGCCTGGAGAAAACCCGCCACATCCACCGGATCCTCATCGATACGCAGAACCCAAATACGGTGTATGTCGGCTCGATCGGCGCACCCTGGGGCGACCACCCGGAACGCGGTGTGTACAAAACCACCGACGGCGGCACCACCTGGACGCAGGTGCTGACCGTAGACCAGAAGACGGGTGTAGGGGAGATGGTGATGGATCCTTCCAACCCCAACAAGCTTATCGTGAACATGTGGGAGCACCGCCGTCAGCCCTGGACGTTCAAGTCGGGCGGACCCTCTTCGGGCATGCACATCACTTATGATGGTGGCAAGACCTGGAAGAAGATCACCAGCAAGCAAGGATTGCCCGAGGGTGACCTCGGCCGTATGGGCATCGCGATCGCACGGAGCAAGCCGGAGGTTGTGTATGCACTTATTGAATCAAAGAAAAACGCACTCTACCGCTCGGAAGACGGTGGCGAGAACTGGAAAATGGTCAACGACAAAACCGAAATCGGCGACCGCCCCTTCTATTATTATGAGATCTATGTCGACCCGGCCAATGAGAATCGCCTGTACAGTATCTACTCTGGCTTGAGCGTCAGCGACGACGGCGGCAAATCGTTTTCACGCATCAACAGCAGCATTCACCCCGACCACCACGCGTTCTGGATCAACCCGCACAACCCGGCCTACATCATCGAGGGTAACGACGGCGGATTGAACATCTCGCGCGACCGCGGAGCATCGTGGACATTCTCGGAGAACATTCCGGTGGGACAGTTCTACCACATCAATGTAGACAATGAACTTCCGTATAACGTGTATGGCGGCATGCAGGACAACGGCTCGTGGGTCGGTCCGGCGTACGTCTGGCGTCAGGCCGGCATCCGCAACTCGTACTGGCAGGAAGTATTCTTCGGCGATGGCTTTGATGTATCGCCCGACCCGGACAACAGCCGCTACGGCTATGCCATGTCGCAAGGTGGAAACCTGGGTCGTTATGACCTGCAGACCGGCTACACGCAGTTTATCCGGCCGACACACCCGGATGCAAACCTGAAGCTTCGCTACAACTGGAACTCGGCGCTGGCACAGGACCCGTTCAAGAGCGCAACGATCTACTACGGAAGCCAGTTCGTGCACAAGTCAGATAACCGCGGCACGACATGGGAAATTATCTCACCGGACCTGACGACCAACAACCCCGACAAGCAGCGCCAGTTTGAAAGCGGCGGTATCACGATGGATGCCACCGGCGCAGAAAACCACTGCACGATCCTCGCCATTGTTCCCAGCCCCGTGAAAGAGGGTGTAATCTGGGTAGGTACCGACGACGGCAACGTGCAGATTACGCAAGACGGCGGCAAGAGTTGGTCAAACGTTACGGCCGGCATCGTGGGCATGCCCAAAAACGCCTGGATCCCGCAGATCCATGTGTCGAAAAGCAACGCGGGTGAGGCGTTTGTTGTCGTCAACAACTACCGCCAGTTTGACTACAAGCCGTACTTGTTCCAAACCAAGGACTTTGGCAAAACCTGGGTGAGCCTGGTGACGGGCGCGCAGGTGGGCGAAAGCAACTACACCCTCGCCGTGGCGCAAGATCCGGCCGAAGCGAAGCTGCTCTTCCTCGGCACCGAGAACGGACTGTTTGTGAGCATCGACGCCGGAAAGAACTGGACGAAATGGACCAACGAGTTTCCGGCCGGCGTTCCGGTGATGGACCTCGTGATCCAGCCGCGCGAACACGACCTGGTGATCGGCACCTTTGGCCGCGCCATCTGGGTGTTGGACGATATCCGTCCGCTGCGCGAGCTCGCCAAGTCGGGTGATGCGGCGATGAACGCCACCGTGAAGCTCTTCACGCCCCCCGATGCCTATCTCGCCAGCATCCAGCAGCCTTCGGGACCCCGCTTCGATGCCGATGCCATTTACAACGGACAAAACCGCCCGACCGGCGCCCGCATTTCTTATGTGATCAACAAACCAGCCGAGCCCAAGCCGGCAACTGATCCTAAGACCGGTAAGCCGGTGGCGGCACCCGCAGCGAAACCGGAAGGTCGAGGCGGTGTGAAGTTTGATTCCGTGAAACTGGAGGTATTCAACGCACAGGGTAAGCTCATCAACACCATCCGCCAGAAGGCGCCCGAAGACATGGGCTTGAGCCGCATGGTGTGGAACCTGAACGAGCAGGGCGAACGCCAGCCGGCACGGGAACGGAACCCGGGTATGGGTCGCGGCGGATTTGGTGGCTTCGGTGGCACCGTGGTGCTGCCCGGTACCTACAAACTGCGCCTGTCCTTTGGTGGTCAGAAAGATTCGACGATGGTGAACGTGAAAGCCGATCCTCGTTTTGATGCGCCGGCTGCCGTGCTGGAAGCGCGTTATAACATGGCCAAGCAGTTGCAGGGGTACACCAAGGTGACTTCGCAGGCTACTGACCGCCTGCGCGAGAGCAAGGAGCTGGTAGAGGACTACGAGAAGCGCATCAAGGACGCCAAGCGCAGTGACCTCAAAGAAGCCGGTGACAAGACCAAGGCCATGAAAGATTCAATCGCCGCCGTGTTTGATTTCATCCTCGGCAAGGAAGACAAGCGTCAAGGGATTACCATGAGTGAGAATCCCAGCCGGTACTCGTATGTGGGTACAGCTTCGCAGTACGTGGCCCGTTCACGTGAGCCGATCAGCGATACCGACCGCCGCGTGGCGAAGCATGCTGAAGACAAGGTGGCCGAGATTGTGAAGCGGGTGAACGCGTTCTACGCGACAACCTGGGCCGAGTACAAGGCGCTGATGGAGAAGACCAACCTCTCGCCGTTCAAAAACTACGAGCCGCTGAAGCAGAACTAACCCCGTGAACCGTGGTGAGCCATTTCATAGCCGTTCGGCGTGAGATGGCTCACTTCATTTAGAACCGATGATTCGCGTCAAAGACACATCCTACCAGTACCCCGGCGGCAGCCGCATGGCCTTTCCGG